>JAYSRH010000565.1:0-17040 GCA_043721115.1 Fibrobacteria bacterium
CCGTCGGAACTGGCAACCGTCGCGAAATCCTGTCGATTGGTTAAGGAAAAATCCGCCCCAACCGTGTAGGCCGCTACTTTGCCCGCAGCGTTCTCGCATACATAGAGGATTTTCCGTTCCTCATCCCATTCCACGCCATTGGGCGTGGGGCGGCCGCTTAGTACTACCTTGGTCTCCTGGGTTGTAGCATTGCGGAAGAAAACGGATTGACCATTAAAATTTGTGAAGTAGAGATTGTCTTTGGAGTCCCCGGTGACATCATTGAAGTCCTGACCGGTAACGGGATATTTGTACAACGTGTCCGTCACGCCATCGAAAACGAGTGTGGTCTTAACTCGAACGATGGCCCGCGTTTGACAAATGATAAGTCGGTTTTGTGTATCCAACCAAATGCCATTGGGCGCATCCTTGGCTTGTCTCCAAACCTTAGAGGTATCTTTGCCAACTGGCAGACACATGGTTCGATTGTTGGTGCCCATTTCATTGAAGTAGACATTGCCTTGCCAATCCGCTGCTACGCCTTCTCCAAAAACAGTAGGTCCCGAGCGAAAAGTAAGTGCAGGTGCACCTGGGGCTGCCAATGTTGAGGGCAATGTGTGGGCGGTTTGGGAAACGACCCACTGGACCAACCCTAAAATCATGAGGCCGGAGATTCGAGTTTGAAGACCAGGGAAATTGAACATTGGAATTCCTCCTGATTCCAATCTAAGTAATTTACCGGGACTCCCTTTTGAAATAGGCTCCAATGTTATTGAGCTTCCAGTTCAATGGTTTTTTTTAAAACCTGAGGGTGTTGAAATGGCAGGGCCATGACTTGCATGAAATTTCGAGAATGGAGGTATTCTCCCGTCCCGTCTAGACCTAGCCTTGCTGGTAATTTTCCGGGCTGGTATTTGAATGTTCCGGAAAACACGTAGTTTAACAGTCCAGCTCGAATATCCACATTGAAGTGGGAGACCATGGCCTGCAAGTCGAGGATCAGCATCGCAGCGAATACCGCTTGCGGTGAGAGTCCAAGTAAAAGAAAAGTTGCCTGGATAATGATTGTCGATATAAAGGCGTTGACCGGATGGAATACGGCATGCATGACAACATACACTCGATCTGGCATATGATGGGCAGCATGGGCTCTCCATAAGAACGAGCCTATTTTTCCGGAGCCTTCGTGGCTCAATCTGTGAAACCAATATTGGACGAACTCGAAAACCACAAGGAAAACCGCCACACTGATCCATAAGGAGACCTCTGCAAACGGACCATGGTGATGCTCGCTGAGAATGATAGCCACTACTCCGAAACTCCATCGCACCAAGCCGATGGTGAGGCTCGAAGTGAACAAGTATTTAATATCCCGGAGGAAGCTGGTAAAGGACATGACCCATTGTCGGGAAATCGGAAATGTGCGTTCGAGGGAAATCAGCACAAAGACAAGGCCTAGAGAGTAGATTAGCATAGCGCGTTTCAAGTCCCAATGCCTGTTAATGAACACTTCCGGAAAAAAGTCCAGTAAGAAGCCGCTTGACCGGCGGGTACAAAAAACCAAACGGCTTCTTTCCGATGCGCTGGTTGCCCTAATCCTGGAAAAAGGATATGCCAATGTATCTATTCAGGATATTATTGATCGGGCTAATGTGGATCGGTCGACTTTCTACTTGCATTATGAGAACAAGGAGCAATTGCTGCTTTGGGGTCACGACCATCTTAAAAAATTGATTCTCGAGGATGGCAATACTCGAATCGAATTTCTGGATTTTTATCAGCACCTGGCTGAGAGCGAAACTTTGGCTCGATCCATTATGACTCTGCAAAGTGGGCAAATGGTGACACAGTTTCTCATTGATATTCTTACACGCAGCATTGTCCATCTATACCCAGCTTCCGGGGTTAAGGAAAATCGTTCCCTGCACGCTCTGCGGGCAGAGGCTGCTGCGGCCGCGCTGGTAAGGCTCATGACGGGTTGGCTACGTGATGGCAGACCGGTAACGCCGGAGAAGATGCTGATGAAAGCGAAGCTTGGCTTACAAAGCTGTTCCGTTAACCTTTGCAGCGGCAGTGCACAATAGTTTTTAATCCGGACTGAAAATCCATTTCTTGGAAGTCGCATTCCAAATGGAATTTGGTGGCTCACCTTCGCGCCGACCCAGAATATTTCGGCCTTTAGCCGGAGCGCGCAGTATTCCGTTGGGATTTCTATCCATTTTTTCTGACAATGCCGTAGTGGGTGACACGGTAAGGGAAGCTGTTTTGCACGTGGCCTTCCCGCCATTGTCTAAGCAAAGTTCAATATCCAGTTTTCCGCTCGATGCGCTTTTAAGCAATAAACCATTAGCCAACCAACCCGTATCGGTAGGCACACCGGAAGTCTTCCACGACCAGGTTAGCACAGAATCCCGACTCGCTTTGATGGCACTCAGGTTGGTGACCACGGGAATAAAGGCCAGACTGTCCTGACCGGTCCAAGTTAGGATGGCCGGAAAATTGAAGGCGGGTTCGGGAATACCTTCTTTTATGGTTACTCGAACATCCCAATGCGGTGAGGAGTCTGGATATGTGGCTGTAAAGCGATAGACAAAATCAACGTCACCGACTACTCGTGGAACAATTACAGATAAACGCTGCACTTCCGGATCCAAAATAGCCGGCGCGGGTCCGGATAGAACACTCCAGGAAAAAGCACTGGCACAGTCAGCCGTACCCAAAAGCGTCAAAAAGGCTCCTTCGTTTGCCGTAGTGGCTGGGGGGCCGCTGAATTTGGCTTGGCAGCGGGGGGATAGCTTAAGCGTGATAAGACTCTGATTGGCTTTTTGATTTTCATATTCCAGCTTTATCCAATCCGCCGACCGGGCTAGACTGGAAACCCTGAGTTCATCGGCATCGCCATTAAAATATTCGGAAGTTCCCCCGCTGTACCGGCCAAAGGTAAGCAGCATGGAGAGGTTGTCTACCCCCCGGCCATCAGTATTGACCGCCGAGACTTTAAGCGCGCCATTGCGATACAGTCTTCCGGTATGGGATTGAAAATCGTAAGTGCCTACGATATGATCCCATTGTCCTGGGCTATACATTTTATTCATGCGTACTGGATCGGGCCAGCCTCCGTAAGTGCCCTCACTGCCGATTCGAAAATGAATGGCCGAGTCTTCGGCGGAAACACGGCACATGAAGCCCCAACCTTTGGCTGTGGTGTCATTGGGAAATTTTCCAAACGGCTGTTGGTAGGCAGCGGCAGTATTGGTTTTGATCCACATGGAGGCTGTAAGGTTGGGCGCGGATCCCGCAGCATTACCGAAGGTGATGAAATTGGTTGTGCCATTGAAACGTCTCCCATGACCGATTAACGCCATCCCATCAGTGGAGCCATTGTCCGCACCGTTGTAGGCGTTTGGGGTGGCGTCATTCAAAGAGGCATTAAGATGCCACACTCCGGAAAATCCATTGGAGGTACCGAAAACCATCCCGCTCTTTGAGGAATCTACAGCATTGCTTTGTCCCCAATGCATTTTAACCGATTGGCCAGTAGCATTTCCGAACACCGTATCCAGCTTTACCCATATTTCTGCAGCCCCTCCAGCGGAATCCCAGCGTTCAATTTCATAGTTGAGAGGAAGGCCGGAAGATTTCGAAAAACGGAGGTCTTGACCTTTTCCCTTTGCCTCGGAAAAAATAAAATTGCTGGAAGTCAGACGGACCAGAACGGGAAAATCCTGCACATTCTCGGTGATAGCCGCCCCCGTGGCGGAGGTGTTGAGCGTGATGTTTTCCGTAAAAGACCATGTGGAGTAGTCTTCTGCGCCCGATGATGTTAGGAGCCCTATTCCAATAACAGCAAAAAAAACGAAAGAGAAATAGGTCGAACGGAATGGTTTTAATTTCATACGGCAATCTTAGTCTGAGGTGCAGTTGGCCCACCCAGACGTCCCCCTTTACACTATTCGTATGATATGCAAAAAACCATATTTATAACGAGAGAATTTTTAAAAAAAGTGCGATTCTGAGTCGGCAAGTCACAAAACCGACTATTTGCGGGATTGGGGTTTTCCCTTAACCTTGGCTCGAACCTTGGTTTTATCCTTTTCGATCATTGCGTATGCCGAATGGTTGTGGATGGATTCGAAATTCTCTGATTCCACGATGTAATGGGAAATCCGTTTGTCGATATTCAGCAAATGGGCCGTGTCTCGCACCATATCTTCTACGAATTTGGGATTGTCGTACGCCCTCTCGGTCACGTATTTCTCATCCGGACGTTTTAATAAACCGTAGAGCTCGCAAGATGCGACCGATTCCACCAAGTCGATGATATCCTCGATCCAAACAAAATGGGCACCTGGAGCAATACTGACTTGTACCGTGACATGCGAGCGCTGATTGTGGGCGCCATAATCGGAAATCTTTTTGGAACAAGGGCACAAACTGGTTACCGGTACAACCACTTTAAGAGTGGTGGTGGTTTTGTTTTTGGAGACCCCGCCGATAAAGGTGACATCATAATCCATCAGGCTTTTGACGCCGGATATGGGTGCGGCTTTATTGACGAAGTAAGGGAAGCTCATTTGAATATCGCCATATTCCGCAGTCAATTTCTCGGTCATTTCCGGCAGCATTTTTTGGAAGGACTCTACCGTGATTTCCCCATTGTGGTTGTTCAGGATTTCCACAAAGCGGGACATATGCGTGCCCTTAAAATTGTGAGGCAAATACACGTACATATTGAAGGTGGCAATGGTGTGTTGCTCGCCTCCTGAGCGGTCCTTGACGCGAACCGGGTGACGGATACCTTTAATACCTACTTTGTTGATATCAATGCGCCTGGTGTCTGCAAAATTTTGGACATCGGCAATGGAGACTAAAGGGGTTTTTTTGGTTTTCATACTATAAGAGAAAGTAACAATATAGGCCCGCTTTCAGCGATTGCTATATTTAGGCTTTTATGGAAATAGTCAGAACGGAAACAGTCGCAATGGAAACAGTCATAGCATGAATTCAAATCTCGTCTGGTTCGGTTTCCTTCCTGTAATCGCCTTTTTGGTCCTGGATACCTATGCCAGCAAGCGAAAAGCCCTTTGGGGAGCTTTGAGCCTGGGCGCCGGTGAGGCGATTTACAGCGTGGTACAATTTGGTGCGTTTGACTATTTGAGCCTGGTGGCCTTTTTCATCATGGTGGGTTTTATAGTGGCATCGTTGCGGACGCAGGACGATTTCTATTTCAAAATCCATGGGGCGCTGATCAATATTCTTATAGCGGTTATCATGTTGGGAGCATGGTATATTTTTCACAAAGCCTTACTTTTGGACATGGCCAATAAATACATTGGACTCGATAAGCTGATCGCCATCAATCCCGCCCTTGATAAGGAAACGGTATCGGAAACCTTTAGAGTTTTGAGCTATCAATTGCCCGCCTGGCTCATCCTGCACTCCTTAATCACTATCTATGCCGCTGCCAATTGGGGCAAGTGGGCTTGGGCTAGCATACGGGTGCCTGGATTTATTTTTACTCTGTTTTTGGCCTCCGCATTTGCGCAATCGGCTGTTTTTCAAGCGGTCAAATGAATCAACCGGCGGGCACCCCAAAGCAGTGGATCTTGGTGGTGGACGATCAAGAGCTGATACTCAGCATGTTGCTGAAAATGCTGGAATTCTTGGGATACCGTGGCGTTGGGGTTAAAAGTGGTGAAGAGGCTGTAAAGGTGTTTCAATCTCATCTGGAGCAAGGCAACCCTTTTAATGCCGTCATTGTCGATTGGCTTGTTCCGAATGGAATGAATGGAAAGGAAACTTTTGAGACCTTAAAGCGCCTGGATCCTACTATCAAAGGGATTTTGTCCAGCGGGATGATGGTGCAAGAAAAAAATGAAAATGAAACCGATTCCAATATCGGAGACGTGTCGATATTTTCCAAACTGCTCGCCAAACCCTATAGCTTGAAAACCGTGGCAGCCACCTTGGAAAGTGTATTCGGTCCGGAACCTTTACTCGGCTGAAGCTCGTCTTGAATTCAAATCTACAATAAGCAGGTCATCCTCCAATCCCTGCTTGTCCGATTCCAGAGTCGCACGCAGTGCATTGGCTTCTTCCAAAACTTTCATTTTATAAGGGATATTCCCGGTGGTTCTATTTACCAATTTAACCACCAATTTGTTTTGGCCGAGACCTTTGACCTGAAGCACACGATTGCCGTTATAGGATGCAACCGTTTGATTGCCTGCCGAATAATCCGCCTTGAGCAGCTCGCCTAGGGAAAAAATTTGTGCCGAGTCCAATCGGTGCAGCTTTTCGCAAGTCTGGCTATTGGCGCGGAAATAAATGTTTTGCGCGTACTTTCGGAATATTAAAACTTGGCTTTGGTACCGAGGCGACTTCTCCAATTTTCTGGCTATTTCCAAGCAAGCGCGCTGGGATAAGGCATCGACGGATTTGGCTGCGCCAGGCTGAAGATGGTACATGAAGAAATACCCCAGCCCTGCCATAAGCATTAGGAGGGCAGAGATGAGCGTCAACACTTGAGTAAAGGAAGATTTTTCTTGGAGGGACATAAACTTGGCCAGTTTTTGATCCTTAGCCCATTTTTCTTTGAACTCTTCTTGCAGGCTGGACAGGTTTATTTTGGCCGTGGACAATTCCTGCCGGGTTTCTACCAGCGTTCGTTTGGCATTAAGAACTTCTATTTCCAATTGGACTTTTTCGTAGAGCGCGTCCAGAGAGGCGAAAGAATTTTCGATTTGGCGGATATACATGGAAGGCCCGTCATACGAACAGACTATGGAGCGGAAAGTCATGAAAAGCGCCAGGAGTTTTTGGAGGTTGCGATCGACTCCATCAGATAGGGATCGGGTCAAACGCATTTCGGCTAGGGCGGCGGCATCCATCCATTCCTCTACCGAATGGTATGGTCGCACCGCGGTTTTATTCGGGGATTCATATAGGATGATAAATCGACATAGGGCGATTTTGAGGTCGTTCAGTTTGATCTTGGCGCGATGGAGTTCAACCTGGCAAAACTGTGCTTTAGATTTTAGAAAATCGTAGCCTTCTTGCATTTCCTGATTGATGAAACGGCCTTTGGTCTCCTCGATTTCGTACTGAAAAGTGTTCAAATCCTCCAAGGTTTGAAAGGCGTCTCCCAGGGAGGATTCCAGGTAGGCATTAACATTGGTAAAGTTGCTGGCCTTTTCCTGGCCCAAAGAGTTGAGCAGGCTTTGTACAAAATTTCCCGGCCGCACATGGGGGTCCTGAAAGAGGCGAATCACCTCCGGAGTCGGCTTAATGACCTCGACCAGATTCATGCTGCAAGACCTTTGGAAAAGTTACAGTTCCACATCCTTATAATAGGATCGATTTCGCAACCAGGCAGGGGGAATACGGAGGATTTCCGATCAGAATCGGTAGCTAAGGCCGGGAATATGATAGCGAAGGTACAGTTCGCGATCTCGATATTGGGCTTCAGGCACCGGAATTGGATTGAATGACAGACGATCGGTCCAAGACTGCGCCTCATTGGATGCACCGCGGTCCTCCATTCCCATTGTCAGAAAATTAGTGGCCATATAGCCCAGAAAGGTACCGGCCACCAGCAGGCTGGTTATAGTGGTTTTGTGGGCGTAGGCAGAGGCATGGTCATCATAAAATAAGAAAGCGAGACCGCCTCCAAGCAAGGCGCCTCCCATACCACCCAAAGTATTGTACAACCCACGTTCTTGGCTGTCGTAGTTGTTTCGAAAGTAGTACAGTCCTTCCATGAAGCCAAAAGTGCCCCCCAGCAAAGCAGCGCCAATCCAGGGCCGCACGGCATCGATGTCGGCATCCGCCAGAGCAGCCACTTCCAATCCGAGTCCAGCACCGAGGAAGGTGTGATCCATTATGCCGGTATTGACACCATCCGGGATGTTCTGGCCGGTGCGATAGTGGTCGGCAAGAAAATGCCCAAGTGTGGCCATAACTACGGATTGCCCTAGAGCCAGGCGAATAATTGGTTTTATACGGTGCTCGGGTTTTTCAAAGTAAAGAAAGGGCGAGAAAAACCCCATAGTGCCGAAGCCGATGGCAAACTTCTCCTCCGTATCAATGCGGCCCGGTAAGTCCACGTATTTATCCCCAAGCAGATACCCACCATAAATACCAGCGGGATAGGCGGCAATGGACAGAAAGCTGGCGACCCGGAATGGATTGTCATCAAGGTTCATTAGCGAGAATGGCAATGCGTAGGAAGCATACAGAGCGGCCGAGCTCAGGTAAAAAGTTCCTTTACGGTGCGAGTCCTCGAACGGCCGGTTTTTGGCGAACCAAAAGTGTGTTCCAAATGCAAAGGGGGCGATGATCATGGGTGTGGCAATTTGGACCTTGGTGCTACTCGCGTCCAAGGCAATGGGAATGGAAATGCCATAGACATAGGTAGACAGTGCGCTTTGGTAGGCGATATACCACATCCGGTTTTTGCGCTCGGAGCTTACCGTGCGTTTGCTTTTTGGCTTTTCAGTTACTGGGGACGTGGCAGGTACTGCGCGCAGGGAAGGCTTTTCTGCATTAACCTCGCCTACAGGTAAAAAAGGCAGGACCTTGAGACCCAAATCATTGGCTTCAGTCAGAAGCTTTTGCATGGGTTTGGCACCCACTTCTTCACTTAGGCTGCGCGTTCCACCCGTCGCTCCGTCGGCAACCGTCACCTGCAAAGTGGTCGGGGATTTTTGTTCCAAACTGATGACGGAATCCAAAGCATTGAATTCAAAAAATAGGGAGAGGTGGTCGCGCAGCGCATCTGCTCGCGTACCTGTCGCGAGCAAAGCCAGAGTTATAACCGCTGCCAGAGTTAGACCCTGGCGCATTTTTTCCATTGTCGGCAAAGTCTCCACTGCTCTAGAACCCCACCAGCTCAACATCAAAGATAAGGGTTGCATTCTGAGGGATGACGGGAGGCCGTCCCTCAGGCCCATATGCCAGGTTGGGGGGAATGATCAACGTGCGTTTTTCGCCTTTGTTCATACCCAGCAATGCCTCATCCCATCCCGGGATAACCATGCCGGTGCCTACCTTGAATTCGATGGGCTGTCCGCGTGTGTAGGAATTGTCGAATGAGGTGCCATCGGTAAGGCGCCCTGCATAGTGCACCTTTATTGAAGTGCCCGACTTGGGTTTGGGGCCCGTGCCCGGGTGCGTCACTATATATTTTAGGCCGGAAGGAGTGGCTTTGGCTTTTTTCAACAACCCGTTGAGTTCAACTTCGGTTTTCTTTTTATTATCCTCCGCAGCTGAGGCGCTCTTACCGATCAAGGATTGGAAACTGGCTTCATCCGCCTTGAATTTCTTGGCCTTGGGACCTACTCGGACAATGCGGACACTGTCCATACGGTCGTTTTGGGCAATGGCGTTTACCACGTCTTGACCGCTTACTACATGACCGAAAATAGTGTGTTTTCCATCAAGATGGGGAGTGGGTACATGGGTGATGAAGAATTGGCTACCGTTGGTTCCGGGGCCGGCATTGGCCATGGATAAGACACCCGGTTTGTCATGTTTTAAGCTGGTATCAAACTCATCTTGGAATTGGTAGCCCGGTCCACCGGTTCCGGTACCTTCCGGGTCACCGCCTTGGATCATGAAATTGGCGATTACACGGTGGAACGAGAGTCCATCATAGAAGCGCGTACCGGCTGGTTTATTCGATTTTTTGGTGCCTTCCGCCAAACCCACAAAATTGGTCACCGTCAAGGGCACTTTCTCGAATTCGAGAGCCGTGGTTATTTTTCCTTTATTCGTATAGAACTCCGCGTATAGTCCGGCTGGCAAGGCAGCGGCGGTAGCTTTGGGCGGTGAGTCTACAGGAGCAGCCATGGAAGGTAAGGCGGTGGAGACGATTAGAGTAAAAACATTTTTTATGAAACGGGCACCAAGAGATCTTTTGCTAGCGACCAAGTCTGGCTCCTTTGGATTGGAAATGGAAAGCGTGGTGTTCCACTCCTAGAAGTTAACAAAAACCAGGCAGGCTAAAAAGTGTTTGGCCTTAAGTTGGAAATACAAAAGTCGATGCACCAGCAATTAAAGTCTTTGCGCGACACTAGAGTTGTTTGCTAAACTATAACCATTGGAAATCGATTCTTCGAAAGGGTATTGCCGATGACGGAGATTGAATTTGAAGCCAAATTAGCCACCGTTACGGATGCGAAGTTGTTGATGATGCTCGCTTCCAGCCGCCGCGATGGGCCTGAAATAGCCGTGAAAATGATATTGTCGGAAGCCAAATCGCGCGGATTGGAAGACTTAGAGGCGAATTTGGAAACCGCACCCGCAGTGCCTGATGTTGTCGAGGAAAATGATACGGACGCTGATGCCGAAATAGGGGAGGAAATGCCCCCAGCTAACCCGAACTGGCTCAATGAGGAGAACGGTCCAAAGAAAATGCCCATGGTAGCAAAGGCTTTTTTGTTTTTAGCTGCATTGGGCGCGCTCATTGTTTGTGCCTTAAAGTTCATTCAGCGAGGCTGAATGCAGGCCAAGCAGGACGGAATGCGAATGCTTCCGCCTCAAGGCTACCAGATTCACTGTTTTTGACCTTCCCTTTTCTGTCTTTAGTCCTATTTTCTGGCTAGGGGGTTAAAATGCCATTTCTGAAAAACAGAGAAGTAGCGCGTCCGATGGTTGGATTCAGTCTTAAGCCCTTCAAGGTTCTGGCACTGGGTATAGCTCTGTTCGTATCAGGATTAAATGCCCAGACAGCCGAATTGCTCTGGCCTCAGGGCGCACCAGGGGCTTTGGGCACTGCCGACGGTGATAACCTTCCGTCCAGCTCTATCCAGCTTCAGGAGCCAAGGTTAACGGTGCTGCGGTAGTGATTTGTCCAGGAGGAGCTTATGGGTCCTTGGCTGGGAGCTATGAGGGCGCGGATGAAGCCGTTTGGATGAATACCTTGGGCGTCTCCGCCTTTGTGCTTAAATATCGATTGGGTCCCAGCTATCATCATCCGATTGAAATGAATGATGCGCAGCGCGCGCTAAGATGGGTGCGGGCCAATGCTACACGGTTTAAAATCGATGTCAAGCGGGTTGGCATCATGGGCTTTTCCGCCGGTGGCCATTTGGCGGCAACGGCCGCGACCCATTTTGATTCCGGAGCACCGGGTGCTGCGGATCCCATCGACAGGTACTCCTGCCGCCCCGACTTTTCCATTTTGATTTATCCCGTCATCACCATGACAGAGCCTTTTACGCATGTAGGATCGCGCAACAACCTGCTCGGAAATACGCCCAGTGCCGCTTTGATTAATCTTCTCTCCAATGAAAAGCAGGTAACGGCTAAAACCTGCCCAGCCTTTTTGGTGCATGGCAAGGATGATGCCGGTGTGAATGTGGCCAACAGCCAAATGTATTACGACTCATGCCTTAAAGCCAAGGTACCCGCGCAGCTGAATCTCTTTGATCATGGTCCGCATGGATTCGGCATGGGTGGCTATGTTGGTAATGCGAAGCTGGACACTGGTCTAGCCTCCTGGCCCTGGGTATGTGCCGCCTGGTTAAGAAATCAGGGGATGTTAACGGTACCAACTGTTTTGCATCCGCAATCCCTTGCGACTGGAAAGACGCTCTCCACTTCGCCAGGCACCTTCAACGAAAAGTTTGACTTTCTGGGACGTTTTCACCGTTTCATCCGCCGATTATAAGTCAACGACATAGACCCACAGACTCATAGGCCCTTTCAACTCTAGAAAGTGTATCATTCAAATATGTTACAGGTTTTTGCAGCGTCCCGTTATGCCACGGAATTGGAATTCATGTATTGGACCATTCTGGCGGCGGGAAAGATTCTTTTGGCTGGCAAGGAAACGGGCCCGGAGATCGCCTACAAGTCCGACAATTCCATTGTCACTCAAGTCGACCATGCCTGCGCTGTTTTTCTAGATGCAGAGATCGAAAAAAAATTTCCCGATGACGCCATTCTCAACGAAGAAACCTATACTCTAACTAAAACTAGCGCGCCTTGGCTGACCGCTAAACGCTGCTGGCTACTGGACCCATTGGATTCCACTTCGAGTTATATACTGAACGGCCAGCATTATGGCATCCTGCTTGCCTTGGCTTTGGATGGAAAACCGGTGGTTGGCATGACTTATAAGCCGGAGCTGGGCGAACTCTATTTTGCAGCGCAGGGCGAAGGCGCCTATCGGGCCTTTGCAGGACCGCGACCTGATCTTGTGAAAGTTTTGCAGGTTAAAGTTTCCCCTTTGACCAAACTGAATCTTATCCTTTCGCATGGACGGCAGAAGACGCCGGAATTGCTCGATCTCTTAAAACGACTGGGCAATCCCTCTTTCCATCGGATGAATGGATCTTTAAAAATCAACGAAATTGCCAGGGGCGAGTACACGGCCTTTGTTTCACCGCCACAAAACCCCATGGCCTTATGGGATTTAGGAGCTACCCAAGTGATTCTGGAAGAGGCCGGTGGTCGGGTTACCGACCTCAAGGGTCACCCATTGAATTTTCGGGATCCCAACCTTGTGATGACGCATGGAATTATCGCTTCCAACAGCGTGACCCATGGCACCATTTTGGATAAACTAGCTGCCACGACCAGGTAACACCCGGTCAGAGTTCCAATTGCAGAGCAAGCTTATGGAAGCTGAGCTTTTCCTGTCCGGGATAGGTGCCGATTTCTTCGGCTACGTACACATAGCTGAAGTAAAGGATATACCCAAAACGAAGACCGAAAGTCGGGTACCCATCGTTAAAGCCCATCGCCACGTAGCTGACCGGGCGCTTGTGCATATAGCCTTCAATGGCCACACCCGTTTTGAGCTGCTTGAACCATGGCGTGCCAGGCAGGAGGAAACGTTGGAAGTCCAAATTGACGATGAGTTTGTTTTCCAAGTCCTCGACCAGGTCCAGATCGCGATGGTAGGTTAATCCAAGATTGATATCCGGCCGTACAAAGCTGGCGTCCATAATAGTGGGAAAATCCAGCAAGGAAATGCCAGCGGTCCAGTTCTCGTCCACAGCCTTTTCTGCTCCCAAATTTACGCCAAAGGCTTGCTTGGTCTCAGCGATGTCGCCGGCTACCCCGATTTTCTTGAACTTGTCCGACCACCCATGATCGGGTTGTTCCCAGGCCTGTTTGACTTTGTAGAAAGCGTCATCGGTGGTTCCCACCAGGCGGCTGGGCAAGGCCAGTCGATAGTAATATTTGAGGGCGAATCCGAAATTATAGCCCTCTGGTGCCTGATATCCACGTCC
This sequence comes from Fibrobacteria bacterium, assembly GCA_043721115.1. Classification (GTDB taxonomy): domain Bacteria; phylum Fibrobacterota; class Fibrobacteria; order UBA11236; family UBA11236; genus Chersky-265. Next base: position 13,221 of record JAYSRH010000565.1, read on the forward strand.
CACGGTTACAATTAAATCCGAAAGCGCACCCACTCCGGGAACGGGCGTTACTACTGCTTTTCCAATGGTCAGGTCATAGCGCGTGTCGATGAGCGCAGCAACGGATGTTCCTTGGAAATTTCCATACAGCATGCTGGTTTGTGAGAAGGGTGCCCACTTGTTGTCCACTTCGCCTATGCGTGTCAACAGGGAATCGGTGCTGTTCAAATATTTGTAGTTCTTGGCCGCCCAAGCGGCATAGTCCAAGAGAATGGAATTCAGTCCTATGTCCGCGACAAAGCCACCGCCGAGTTTATTCTCGCCGCCCAGGGCTGCCGGGTTGAGAAACAAGGAGCCCACACCTTTGGAAGAAGCCACACCCGTGCGGCCCATGGCTTGTGATTGTAAATCACGGTACTGGGGACCTGCTTCTGCTGCGGCAAGGGATGCGCCAGCCAGCAAGGCACTCAGCAAAAGACGTGAAGTGGAAAAAGAAGATTTCACGTTGCTCATTTTATATCCTCGTCAATCCAGCCGTCGCCATCATTATCGATTCCGTCCGCTACTTCTTCATCAATGCCCAATACACCCGCTGTCCATTCTGAATTGGCGGGACGGACACGGATCCAGATATGTTTAAAGTGACAGGCTAGATCCACAATCAGCTTGGTGGCAGACTCCGTGCGGGCACCCAGGCCAACTTTTGCCTTAAATGCCGGGTCCAGCTTGTCATAGTCCTCCAAGCAGTTTTTGTTAGGCCCTTCTCCGATGAATTCCGAATAATAAAGCTTCAAGGTGTCTTTAGCGGATTGTTGCGGGTTGGTGCCCGTGCCGTGCTGAGCCAGGTACAGCCGGTGTTCCAGGGAGCCAATGCAAAACTGACGGGATAGCGGGGCATCCAGCATCGGTTTGGTCACGTCGATATCCGGACAGGCGTTCATATGTCCGGCCACATCCGCCCACACCATGGGCTGAGGGATCGTGCCGATCAAGCGCACATCCAACATGGCGTCATCGTCATCATCCATCCCCTTGGAATTGCGTGCGTCTTCGTCCTGGATTCCGTCATAGTCATTGTCGCGGTCGTCCACTTCCTCCTCATCAATGCCGAACGTACCTCGAATCCACTCACTACGTAAAGGTGGCGTCACGCTGGGTTTTAGAATTGAAGTTGTAGTGGAGCAGATTTCCGATTTCAATTTTAGTTTCAGAGTTTCATCCACGGCAGGTTTAGTCGATGCTATCATGCCATCAACTACTTCCTGGCAATGTTCGATCATCAAAGATTTTCGAGAGTTTTTGGAGCTATCCTTGGCTACTTTGCGGCTAGACCAATCCGAATCCGTGAATTTGATATAGAGGTCAGGATGGAGAATGCGATGCATAGGGTGGCCGATATTGTAAAACTCCGGATTCGTCGCAGTTCCATATCCATTTAAGGTACTCACGTCGTTAAAATCAAAGCGTACATGGCCGTCCTTGTCAAAGTCGTGCCAGATCATAGGTGAACCGACGCCGGATAGGGAGGAAGCGTCATAGTCATTGTCGATGCCATCGTTATACCGCATATACGCTAAGAAGAAGCTCAGGTCCTTGATGTTGCCGACGATCTCGGACAGGTTTGAACTGAGTTTTGCTTCTTTGTGCTGATCCATGGCCCCAGTAACGGAATCCAGATTAAAGTTGGAGCCCGCTACCGGACCCGCCATTTTATCTAAAAAAGCATTGATATCGTTTGGATTTGAAGACACCTGACGAGCGCGCACATCATCGCTACTCAGCTTGTTGATGTCAAGATTTTTGGTCAGCAGTTTGAAATTATCGAACCGGATGATTTCAGATCTTTCACCCTCTTTGCAATGACTCAGATAAGCCGTGGAGGCTTTGCAGGTCGCATCCAAATTAGGACAGATGTTCTTGCCGCAGATTTTGGTGATATGGTTGTCATTGTCCAAATCCAAAGGCCCAAGCATGGCCTTGACGGCTTCCAATAGGCCCAGGTCCAATCGGGCTACACCTTCAGAAATAACACCATCGCTGGCGGTATCCCCATCGGGGGTCAAGGAAAATCCCGCTTCCAAGGTGATGGCCGTACTTTTTTTCCGGATGATATGTTCGAGATCCTCAACAGATTGAGCGATGGGGTAATAGATGCTATCGATGCCCGCAATAGTGGTGTTGGAGTCGATAAAGGGAATGCCCTTCTTGCGTTTGGTTATATCTGGATCGTTGCCGCGCCTAAGTTTGAATTCATCATTCAGGGAGTTGTAATCGATTTTGTACTTGTTGACCAGCGCCTTGGACCGGTACAAATAGGCCTCGGAACCCTTTGGATTCATGGCCATGGCATCGGAAAAATAACTCTCCGCTGCGGTAAAGTCCTTGTCATTGATGGCCTGATTGCCTCGCAGAATCAAACCGTGGTAGTTCAAGTCCTTTTGGCTGTCCGCAGCGAGCGGCGAAAAAATATTGCAACTGGTCAGTAACCAGACGCTGCTTGCGGCCACAAAGACCGCAACCTTGACAACGGCAGGTAGCCGAAAAACGCTGGAAGGCATAATCCCCTCACCCCTTCTCTGGACAATTTTGGAGGCAGCGGGAAGCCAAAGTTCCCGTTTCTGCATAGCGCCAGAATGACTCAAAAGATACTCTACACTTTCCCAAAAGGCCTGGTATTCTCAAAGTTTATTGCAGAATCCGAGTCGCTGTTTCGGGTTTCGTTGTACCGGATGGGACAGGAATTTTCTCCGAACCCCTGGACAGGCAAAATTTCCAGGTGCTATACTAGCGAAGTGCTCACCTCGGCTGTATACATTTATTTGTCCGGATTTTTCCTGTTTCTATTGGGCTTTTCCGTCTTCATGTACTTCGAAAACCGAAAGTTTGACGACAACCAGTTTACCGTAAAACTCCTCCCACCTCCCCGTCCGGCTTCATCTGGAATGGAAGCTTCCCGTGATGTGTCGAGTGTGGCCGGTGTGCAAAGCGACCATGCGGACAAGCAAATGTCCCCGTTAATGCCGCTTCAAGCAACTGCCTTGGCATAAGTACCCGTCCTTTCTAAGTTTGGCCATCTCGTGGTGGTCGTAGCTCAGTTGGTAGAGCAGCGGATTGTGGTTCCGCTGGCCGCGGGTTCAAGTCCCGTCGTCCACCCCACTTTTTATTGGCGCTTCCGATTACTTGACTGGAAGTAGAATGTCAGCCCCTCCGCGACCGGTCACGACCGAGGTTGGGCTAACGCCATTCCACTTTTTCACGATTTCCAGTGAGATGACATCCGGAGCGTTTTTTAGGGCTTCGCCCTTTATTTTTACAGAACGGGCTTCAGCCTCGGCATTGACTACAGTAATTTCCGCATCCTTTTTGGCCTTGTCCAATTCAAAGGACTTGGCCAGGGCTTCTTGCTCACGGATGGTTTTCTGTTCGATTGCGCGCTCAAGTTCATCGGTAAAATCAAAATTTGTGATAGCCATGTCCGTTATAAAAACCAAATCGCCCACGGCTTTCTTTACCTTCTCTAACACTTCGGTTTTAATCTTTTCTCGGCTTTTGACCAACTCTTCCGCTCGGTAGAGCGAGGTGGTTTGCTTGAGCTCCTCTTGGATTCGAGGTTCTACCAAAGTTAGATAGGGGTCGCCTTGGTATTGTTGATAAATGGTGGTAACCTGGTTCTCGGGAATTCGATACAGAGTTTTGAACGCAACTTGTACGGTTTGTAAATCGCTGGAATAGGATGCCGCTTGACCTTCCACAGTATTTTGGCGAATTGGAAAATCGATCAGCTTTTCGATAAAAGGCTTTTTGAAGTTGATGCCTTCATGCCGAACCCGGGGATCGACTT
>JAYSRH010000566.1:0-5902 GCA_043721115.1 Fibrobacteria bacterium
GAATACTGCAAAATCCCAAATACCGTAGCGACGTTGTGGGTGTATTGGCGGAACTTCCGATTGGGAAGCGCGGAGAAATAAAATTGTTCAACCAGCAGGGGCAACGAATCAGTGCGATGGTAGTACAAAGTATAGTCGAGACAGGACTTCTTCATTCTCGGTCTGGGACCATCAAATCGGGCGGAGTCCACCTTATAGGTTTCCAGCTGGGAATTGAGTGCCTCGACCGGCAGTGTTTGCTTTGCCTCCAATTTTTGGCCGTATGGAAGGAAATTAGCTGCTCGCCACCAATCCCGGTATTGGGCCCGGTACACGGCCGTATCACTGGACAGCAACAATTGTTTACGATACTCCTCTTTTTGTTCGATGCGGTTCAAAATACTTTTTAAGGAATCATAGCCATCAATGCGGGTAGGCACAAAACTGGAATCCATCCAAAACTTGAGGTCCATTTTTTTTTCCAACTCATGTGGCATGGAAAACTTATGGTACCCACGGGCCACCAAAGTGTCCAGTTTACGGTTCATCATCCATCCACTGCCCTGCTTTTCCAGGCTGTAGGAAAGGGTGGTTTGAAAAATGGTGCCTTCGATTTCCTTATCTTCGTCAATTTTACTCGAATACGTTCCCAAATGAAAAACCTGGAAATGCGCAGTATCCGGCCGCTTCGGTTGGAAAACGGCCGTGCGTTCACAGGCCAGCAACCCAAGGCTGGCGAGCCCGAATAAGGCGAACCTCAATAGGTTCTGTAGACGGTTTTTCCCAAGTTGCATGTTCACCTTTCGATCCCTCAAAATATAGTGAATCCCGGTAGCAAACAGGGCTAAATCGAACCCGCCCAGATTCCGAAATAATGTAAATCGGCTACCACTCCAGGCATCAAGTCCAAGCCAGGTAAATCGGTATGTTTTATCCAGCGAAAAGCGGTATGTTCCGGATTCAATTGGGGGTTTCCAGCCTGTAAGGTGTATCGAAACAGATGAACGGATCCTCCCTTACTGCCTATGGCCGGGAGTGGACCCAGTCGCGCTTCCAGCTTGAGTTCCAAAGTGCCGCCTAATTCTTCATCGATCTCGCGTAACATGCCAGTTTCCGCATCTTCGCCCGCTTCCAAACGGCCTCCGCATATCCCCCATTTGCCTGGATCCCGTTGCGCCTCGGGTGAGCGTAGGAGTATCAACAATTCGTCTCTGGTATTGAGGATAACGGCTACCACAAATGTCAGTGCTTCATCCATGATCTCCACCATGGGCATGCAAAACCTTGTGAATGGTATCCACTCCATCGCCCCTGTGCAACCAGTGAATGGGAACCCCTCGTCTTTCCATTCCTCTAAAGTAGGTTTCCTGGCGTTTGGCCAGTAAATGGATTTGATGGCACAAGTCCTTAACCATGGTCGCATAGTCCTTGACACCTAAAATAAAATCCGTTATTTCCCGATATTCCATGCCTAAGGAGCGGAGCCGGTCCACCGAAACTCCTTGACGGATAAGGTTGGAAACCTCTTCCACCATGCCAGCCGCCAACCGTTCTTCTAGGCGCGCGGCGATGCGATCACGTAAATCCTGACGCTCCCAGGTTGTGACAAAGAAGGTGAACGTGAAATCGACTTCCGGTTTTGGGCTATAGGGAATCGCGTCACCCAGCCCAGTTGCGGCGATTTCCAATGCGCGAATGATCCGTTTTTTACTGGTCAGATCGGTACGCGTGGCAAGCACGGGATCTTGCACGCGAAGCTGCAATTCCAATTGTTCGTGTGATTTTTCCCATAGCAAGGAACGCAAAGCGGGATTTTCCGGAATATTGGCGATGTGGTATTGCCTGAGAACCGACTCGATATACATTCCAGTTCCGCCTACCATCACCGCAATGTCGCGCCGTCCAGCACCGGACTTGGAAATCTCGACTAGGATATGGTAACAATCCTGCTGAAATTGAAAGAGTGAATACACTTCCTCCGGATCTTTGATATCGATAAGATGGTAACGAATTGGTGGACTGCATTTTTGAAATTCACTTAGGTCTTTTCCCGTCCCCAGGTCCAATCCCCGGTACACTTGGCGCGAATCTGCGGACACAATATCGGCGTTTAGCGCTTGCGCCAGATCGGCTGCCAAAGCGGTTTTCCCAGTAGCGGTAGGGCCTCCAATCACAATCAGGTGCATGTTAGTGTCTACCTAAGGCCAGTTTAAATTTTTGACGCAAATCAGTCAGCTCCTCTTCCCCATCGGCACTGAATAGAAAACCAACCCGCTTGGCTTTCCCCTTTTTATCGGCCAGCCAGATGGGTGAAACGGGAAGTATTCCTGATTGTGTGTCCGAGTTGAAAGCACCTGTTCCCAAATTTTGATCCAATTGTGCATAATTTTCCGGGAGCGAAAGCTTGCTGGGTTTCATCCACGTCCACAGGAGAATTTTTCCCGGCAGGCGATCTCCAAGGCCATGAACAGGTAAGGCCATGGATTGCCGTGCATTGACATCCACCATCGAACGCAGCTGCGGTCCCTTTTCACTGCGCCATACATAGGCATCCAGACTAACCGGCCCAAAATATCCAAGTTGATCCAAAGCCAGCCCAAGTGTAACTGCGGTTGCACGCAACGGTTCCAGCCAAGGCTCCGGTGGAAGGCGGTTTGGGGAAAGCTTGACACCCAAAAAGGTTCCATCTTGCGAATTGAAAAGTTCATGACCACAAAAACCTTCGATGCCGCCACCTGGCTTAACATTGAAATTCACAGCAAGATCAATCAGCCGGTCCTGCCAGGGTTCCAATACTGCTTGGCCATGGTCCTTGAATATTTGCATCAGAATTTTTTGTTCGGCGTCATTGATCGGACCTGCCAGTATCCTTTTGTTGGCTGTACCCGCATAGCCATGATCCCCCTTGAGCATCCAACCACCCGGTCTGGGATGCGCATCTAAAAAGGATTTAAGCTCTGTCCAAGATTGAAACAAACCGCCGGACTCTGCTGCCGGATGCAATGCATGCTCCAGCCAGAAACTAAAGGCGCGGGAGTTGGCTTTTTTTACAACAGACAAATCCGGAAAATCCGGTTGGTTCGCGTACCTTTGACGCAGGCCCACAGTATGCGCATTCCATCCAAAAGGCGTAAAGGTGGCCTCGATACACCAATTCGGATGCAATGTCGTGTGCGGAATCGGCAAGCCTTTATCGGACAGGTAACCGATGAATTCCTGCGGTAGTGGAGAATGGAGAATAATTCTGTCCTGCTTCCGCGCGGCAAATAAATAATGCCAGGCCATTTCATGGATATAACTGTTTTCGGCGGTTTCCAAAAGCGAGGGCACACCGCGGAAAGTGGCATCAAAATCGGCATTTAGAAAAAATTCCCGCATTCAATTGAGTATGTTATGCAGCATGAAATTGATTTTAATTGCCATCAGTTTGTACCTGGTGTCGGGTTGTGCCTGGTTTTCCAAAAAAGAATTGCAAACCTGCCGGTACCGATTCTCTTCATTGGATTTTACCGGCATGGATGCCGGCCAATCCCATTGGAAACTCAAACTCATCGTAGCCAATCCAAGTACCCGCAAGGTTACCTTAACCCGCTTGCACTTTACGCTTCAATATGCCGCCGATACGCTCCTCACGGGCTGGAACCCCAGCCAGCTGGAAATCGCTGCGAAGGATTCGGAAGCCGTGGAAGCCACGCTCGATGTTCCCAATACCACCTGGAAACGCCTGCCCTCCGGCATTTGGTCGAATACAGACGCGCAATTTGTACTCATCGCCGACGCCTATTTGAACACTTGGCTCGGTGCCATTGAAGTTCCCGGAGCCTTGCGGCAAACCGTGCATATCAATATGCCCAAGGAAGTTGCCAAATATCGGGATATGCTGCTGCAGAAAATGTTCTCCTGGCCCGGAAGCAAATTGCCCGAGGATACTGCGCCTCAACCTAAATAAAGACTTTTCCTGACAGGTACCGGTCGCCGCGATCACAAATGATGCACACGATCACACCGCTTTTAATTCGTTTAGCCAACTCGATGGCACAGTGGATAGCACCGCCGGAAGAGACACCGGCAAAAACGCCCTCCCGCTGGGCTAAATCCCGAGTCATCGACTCCGCCTGTATTTGACTGACATCGACGATTTCATCCACGCGACTGGCATCATAAATACTGGGCAGATATTCCTTTGGCCAGCGACGGATGCCGGGAATGCAAGATCCATCGGTGGGTTGTGCTCCGACAATCCGCACCGCTGAATTCTTTTCCTTCAAGAAACGGGAAACGCCCATGATGGTTCCTGTAGTACCCATGCTGGATACAAAATGAGTCACCGCACCTTCCGTATCGCGCCAAATCTCCGGTCCCGTGGTTTCATAATGTGAGGCGGGATTGTCCGGGTTGGAAAATTGATCGAGCATGTGAAAGCCGCCCTGCGTCACTTTAGCGCGCGCATAATCGATGGTGCCTTCCATACCACCTTCTGCCGCAGTCAAATGCACGATGGCCCCATACGCCCGCATGGTTTTGACCCGCTCCGCCGTGGCGCTTTCCGGCATGACCAAATGCATTTCAAAACCCGTGGCAGCGGCAATCATCGCCAACGCTATTCCGGTATTTCCACTGGTGGGTTCAATAAGCTTCATGCCGACTTTGAGTTCGCGGCGTTCCATAGCCTTGAGTATCATGGATCTCGCTGGCCGGTCTTTGACGGAACCGCCGGGATTATTGCCCTCGAGCTTAGCAAAAATCTGGACATCCGGATTGGGATTCAAACGAGTAAGGGAAACCATTGGTGTATTGCCAACCAGATCCAAAAGGGTCATATTTTTCATCCATTCCGCCTTCGTCTCAAAGTTAGTAATTGACCCATAGGCTCTCATCTTCCTAATTTCAGGCCATGGTCGACAAGGACGCGCATCAAAAAATTCTTGACCTCCGGAAGCTGCTCCGGGAGGCGGATCAGGCCTATTATCAACAGGGTCACTCACCCATGTCCGACGAGGCGTACGACCGCCACAGCCAAACCCTGGCAAAGCTGGAAGCGGATTTTCCGGAGTGGACTGAACTGGAATCCCCGACCCAGGTTGTTGGCAGCGACCTAACCATCGGTTTTCAAAAAGTACCCCATCGCTTTCCCATGCTGAGTATTCAGAATACCTATTCCGAAGCAGAAGTCGAGGACTGGCATCGGCAAGTGACGGATAAAGTCCCGGTGGCGGAACTCGAATATGTGGTTGAACTTAAGATAGATGGCATAGCCATCAGCCTGATTTATGCAAACCGCCTGCTTGTTCAGGCCGTAACGCGCGGGGACGGTCTTGTCGGTGATGATGTCACCCAAAATATTCGGACGATTAGCACCCTTCCCCATTCCCTACCCGAATTCTTCCCAGCAGGCCGAGTAGAGGTGCGCGGGGAAGTCTACATGACACGGGAAAATTTTGATCGCTTCAATGCCTACTCTCAAATCACCTATGGCAAAACCATGCAGAACCCGCGCAATACAGCGTCCGGAAGCCTCAAACTAAAAGACGCCAAGGAAACGGCGCTGCGCAAGTTGGATTTTTTCGCCTATGCCATTCTGCTCGACACATCCGATTCAACGCATTGGAACAATTTGGATCTGCTACAGCAAGCTGGTTTTCCTGTTAACACTCATAGAGCCAAGGTGAAAACCATCCCAGAGGTGATGGATGTTTGTGCCTCTTGGCTCAAGATCCGCGATGATCTGCCCTATAATATCGATGGGGCTGTAGTCAAGGTCAGCTCCTTAAGCCACCAAATCGCATTGGGGCGCACGGCCAAAAGCCCAAAATGGGTAATCGCGTACAAATATAAAACCGAGGCGAAAGAAACCATTTTGGAATCGGTTTCCTATCAGGTGGGGCGTACCGGATCCGTTACCCCAGTGGCTCACTTGACGCCA
>JAYSRH010000567.1:0-16960 GCA_043721115.1 Fibrobacteria bacterium
CCTTGATGGCCGTCACATCAGAATACGTCCTCGCCTCTTATACCCGCGCGGTTGCTGAGCTTTCTGCAGTCGAAAGTTTTTGGAATCCGTTTCAGCTCGTTTACTCAAGCGTAGGCGGTGTTGAAGTCAACTCCTGGGGCGGCTTTATCAGCTCCATGGTCCGTGTAGGCGCAGCACTCATGGTGCTCATGGCAACTCTACGTTTAATCTCAATCCTCATGGACGAACTCCACGAAGTCCCGGCTGCAACCGCAATAGTCGGGGTCGTGCTTGAAATGGCTCTGTGTGGAGCCATACTTTTTCAATACACTTGGTTCGCTGAAATTTTCCCCAGCCTTTTCCATAAGCTAACCCGCATCATTTTTTCCGACTATGGATCAGCCATTATGAAAGATATGGGAGACGGGCTTTCCATCGCAGGAATGGAAAAAACGTCTGAAAATAAGTGGTTTAGCATCAATTTTTCCCTTTCTTCCATCCCACAAATGATTTCCAGTGTCTTGTCCGCCTTGGCCATTGTTTTGATGTGGGTTATTTCCAAATACCAAGCAGTCATTTACACCTTTTGGTATTTAATCGGTCCGCTCCTGCTTCCCTTTTACCTGTTCAAGCCTTTCCGCGGCATCGCCGTCGCCTGGTTTCGGTCTTTATTAGGCGCATCATTCATGGGTGTGGTTGGCAGTATCCTTTTTATTCTCATGCATCGCTCGTCCTGGCTGATGAAAGCCTTCGCGAGTGGCCACAACAGCGATTACATCTCCGCGATGGTTTTCTCCCTATGCTGTTTATTCCTCGTTTTTTCCATTCCATCTCTTTCGACCAATATTTGGAATGGGATTACAGTCTCGCTCACTAAGGGTGTCTATGGGGCCGGAAGCGCTTTTGGAATGGCCTCGGGAGCCGCCATTGCCGGGGTTGGAGGCGCGGCCATCGCTTCTGGATTAGCGGCCCGTGGGGCAGGAGGAGCCGTTGGGGCGCTTTCCAGGTTCAATCAAAGTGCAGACATGGGAATGGGCCTAGGTGGCCGTGTCCTTGACTCGCTGCGTCATCGCAGTCGCGGTCTAGCACCAGGGAGTGTTTTTGACCACCTGCATAAGATAGGTAGCGCAATGGCAAATACTGGAGGTCAGGCCCTGCTCAGTCAACTGCCAAGCTCTTTTGGCCGAGCCGCTGGGGCTCTAGGACTAAAGGGAGGAAAACGACTTTCTCCAGCAGAGAGGGCCAAAGAAGCAATTAAAGCGGCGGAACTTATTCAAGCAAAAACAAAGGAACGTCATGGAGACGAGGCAGCGGCCAACCTGGACCTTGGAAAATGGAATTTCAGTCGTAAGCCTGGCGAAAGCTTTGATGATGCTGTAGACCGTCACATGGAACCGATTGAACGCCAAGTACAAAATGGCAAAGATGCCGGTGAAATTCGCTCTTACATCGCCAAGCATTACGGAGAAGCCGAAGCCGCCCAAGTCTATGTTGACCCACGCCGAAATTGGAGGCTTCCAGCCGATAACACTCGCCCAGATGCATTAGCCCAAGCCGCGCGTCAAGCCTACAATAAGAACCGCCTACTTGGGGATACAGGCGCCGTCCGACAGGCAGCCGAAGGAATTGTTGGTGCCGACCGAGCCGCAAAAATCGATTGGTCTGAAGTCAAGCCCTTGAACATGAAGCGAGGTCAATCCCGAGAAGATGCCGCGCAGCAATACGCCATGACTCTGCTTTACAGGGCCAGAGTCTTCACCCCTGATGAGGTACAGGCTCACGATCATAAAGCCATTCGAAAAGAAATTGCCCGGAAACTAGGCTCTGAGGAAAAAGCAGGGCAAATCCAGATTCCATCGGATTGGCGAGTTAAAGCCAAGCGTGGCCAATCGCGAGAGGATGCTATAAAGGGTTCAACCGTCGCCCTTCTTCAGGATAAAGGACTCATCGACCGTGCAGGTCAAAGTCGATTCGCCGATAGGCATAGCGTTCGAGCAAGGAAGCGCCTTAAAGACGCTAAAGAGGCGGCCCGCAAAGACAAAAACAACGATTCGTCCATCACTTAAGGAGAGACAAGGTGACTATGCAAGCCCCAAGACGTGACGACGTAGCATGGTACAACAGCCTGCTAAAGGAAAACCTCTTTTACAAATTCACCTTAGCTGTTCTGTTCCTTGTCATCCTCGTTCTTGCTGGTGTTTCATTCATTCTTTTCAACCGCAAGGTCCCGGTCTACGCTTTTGACAGTTCAACGGGCCGTACCTATGCGACCCAGCGAATCACCAAGGAAATGTGGGATAATTTGCTAATCGCCGCTACGCGTGATTTCATATCCGACTTCCTAAACTATGACTACCTGTACATTGAACGGGCCCGTACCCGCGCCTTTGCCCGGATGTCTCCTGTAGCCCAGAAGAAATTCAAGGAATCTCTTTCGAACTCCCAGACAATTTTGTCCGTTGTGAAAAACCATACGTCCGCATCTATCAAGTTTCTGCAGAACCCGGCCGTCATCCTTAGGGCCGGTTCTGAATACCGCACGTTTTGCATGATCGAAATAACAATCCGAAATATGGATGGAACCCAGAATGTGAAATCCAGCAACTGGAAAATTTCCTGGTTGGCCATGCCCTCCACCCCGGACCGGCCTGATGGGCTCTGGGTATCCGACATGGAAGCGGTCGGGGACGTTGAACTAAACGAAATCTTAAACCAAATCAAGTGAGGAGAAATATGAAACTGGGATTTATCCACTTATTCATTTTAGTGGCCATAAGCGTTACGTGGACGGCCCCGCTTACACCAACACCAGCCGTATCTACTCATGCCGCTCCTACCCTAGTCAAGGTCTCGCCGTCTCCAAGCCGCTATACAATTACAAATACGAAAGGCACCTATCTGTTATACTGGGAAACCGTTTACGTGTTCAACGCATCTACTTCGTATTCCACCGTCATTGAGCCACCTCCCGGATACACACTCATTGACATCATAATCGGTGACTCCAAGCTCTTTCGCACGGAACGCAATGAAAATCGCGCAGTCGTCAAACGCTTGGCACCGGATAATGCCAAAACCAATATGCTTCTGGTCCTCGAAGGCCCAGACAAGGTTTCCCGCACCTTGACCTTTGAAATGACCGGCTATGAAGATGGTCGAGTTTCTTCAATTCAATTTATTATGCCCACGGATCGCGATGCGAACATTCTGATTGAGGCTACAAAAGCCATGTATGCGAAACAACTCACGCAGGCACTCTCAGAAAAGGAAATTCTGATGCAGAGCGAAGTACAGCAATCAACCATGAATACAGTCACGACATTTAGGTTCGGGAGTTACCCAAAGTCTACGGCAACCAAGGAATATGGAGTTAAGGTCTATCTTAATTCTGTTCTTAATTCTGGCGGCAAGGGTTATATATACCTCACCTCAAACGCGAATGATCCCGAATGCCAAGTCGTTCAGCTCCTGTCCGTCAAAGGTAATGCCTCGGTAAAAGCGGTCAAGCTTGTGCATCTCTCAAAGGACAGGGACGTTACAACTTACGTCTATGAAACATCCCCTTTCATCAAAGACGGGGAAAAGCACAAGTACAAGTTCCTGCTCAATATTTATTCTGAAGCCACCGACATCACTGCTAAAATTCTGTAGAGGGAAGCCATGGAAAAAAGCAATAATTTGAACTCGAAAAATGAAGATACGTTTCTGACCTCGATGAGAAACAAGGGCCTGCCCGAGGCCGATGCGGGCCTGGACCCGGCCAAAAAGAAGCAGCTTGTCTACGTCGCCATCGGCGCCTTGGTGGCGTGCGGACTGTTTATGTGGTTTGTCCTTCGCGAGAAAGCGCCGAAAGCCATCCTGACTTCCGCCAAGGTTTCCAAAACGGATAAAATCATTAAAGATGCCCAGGACTTCCGTCGCAACGAAAACGACCCTACCAAAGTTGAAAATGGCGCGAACGCTGGACTCTTCCCGCTGGCTTCACAAACAAACCCTCCTCCTTCCCGGGAAAGCCCATTACCCTCATTCGCGGAAGTAGGGGCGGCATCTGCCCCGGCCCCACAGTCCCACGCTTTAACGCCTGAAGCAAACCCAGCCCAATCCTACGAGGACCACGCTGACGATGCTGGCACCGGAAATGTTCGTAGCGGCCACGGCAACGGTGGTTCTAAAGGCGGGAACGGCGGCCGATCTGGTCCTACTATTCCCGAGGACTACCGCCCCCCAAAGGAATTGCGCCTTCACCTGTCAAAAACCTACGGTGAAGCCGTTGCCTTCTTGGACTCTAGGCAAATCATTGACCGGCCAAGTGATGGAAATCGGCCAGCAGTTGCTACAAATCCAACCGCCGTCTTAGACTCGCAATATACGCGCTTAACCGACGGTGGCGGCGAGTACGGAGTGTCAAGCCCCAAGCACATTGCAGCTGGTACCGAACTGCGCGGTTACACGAACGAAGCCCTTAATACCGACTACCCCAGCATTATTAAGGGAACGCTAACTGACCCTCCTTCCTTACGCGGAGCCATTGTCCTCATTAGCTATAAGCTCCAGGAAGAACGTGCGTCTGCTTCGATTGAAAAAATCATTATGCCACCACAGAACCCCCTTAATAAACCCCTAGAACTTGCCATTTCATCAGTCATCAAAGACGGTCTCCCCGGTCTTGGCGGTGACGTCAATCACCACTGGGGCCCGCAAATTGCAGCCGGCATCGTTAACGGAGGCCTAACAGCCGGTGCTCTCTACTATGCAGCCAACCACGGCAATGGCCAAGACTTAGGTACGGCGGTTTTATTACAGCCCGCCATCGAGAAAGGATTAGAAGGGGCAACCAAACCGATCACGTATCTGGGTCGTGACCGAAATTTCACCGTTAAAGTCGATGCAGGAAAAGATTTCACGGTACTCGTCACTCAAGGATTTGATATCCCATGAAATATTTAAGAATGCCTTTATTTCTTGTGGCCGCATTGTCTTTCTCGGAGGCGGCTCCCGCGCCTGTCTCTGCTGCAATGGCAACCTGTCCGGAGGTACGAGCGGAAATGCAGCAACGGATGAGTCAGCTAGATTCAATCGTCCGCCTCCGCCAAGCCTATTTGCTCGGTGAAATCAGCCAGTCCGCTCCTGCCATCAAAGAGTGCCTGGCTGAAAATCAAGCCGTTACCTCCCGCGTATTCCTCATGTGGATCGTCGCAGATCTATTCTTAATTCTAATCGGCATCTTTATGTTCTGGAATGCACGCCTATACAAGAAGGCTGTTAAGGCGCTCTCTGAAACCTTGAACGTCCAAGAGTCCAGCCATCCAAAAACCTATCAACCATCACAATGGCCACGTCGCCTGCAATGGGGAGCATTTATTCTATGCGTATTTTCTGTCAATATCGTCGCGCTATTATACTGAGCTTTCCCCTTCTTGTCGCTTGCAGCCATAAGAATGAGCCCACTGTTGTGCCGGCGGAAAGCCCCGCTCACGCACAGGAGTATCTTGACTCCTCCTTATTCCTCTCTCCCCCAGCTGTTGCTGACTCCGAGACAGTTGTGTCCATTGATCCCCCGCTACCTGTGGTCAAACCAAAAAAGGCGTCTCGTGGAGGTAGGAAGGCGAAGAGGGTTGCGACTATGGAAACGGTCGCCTTGACGTTGTCTCCTACAATCATTGATTCAATTGCCGCACCCCATCCCGTTTCCTTGCCAATGCTGCCCGAAGAACTTTTGCCTTATATACTTGCGCTTTACCACGACGCCGATAGCCTCGTTGAAATCGACCCGGAACTAGCCATGGTTAAGATCAACCAAGCCCTTCGCTTTTGCGATGATGGAGCGCTCTACACCCTTGCGGCGAGGATTGTATGTATCGAAAAAGACCTATACCGCTGTCAGGTCTTATCCGAGCGCGGATTCGTAAAGGCCTCTAGCTTAAATCCTGACGCTCACCCGATTGCCTTAAAGCTCTTAATCCAGGCTTTACAGGAAATGCGCAAGGAGTTCCCCTCCAGCAATCTTGAAGCAAAATATAATCGGGCTGTTCTGGCCTACCAGCTCCGGTATCAAGGCAATCCGGAGAACCAAGAATGAAGCTTATTTCCGTCCTCCTCGTCGCCTCCACAAGTTTTGCGTCTGACTTTAAGGAGCTCTCAAAGTCCGAGGCAAAGGAATTTTCAAGAGCGGCCGACGCTATTTCACAGGCTATGCGTGAAGATAGGTTTGTTCAGATTAGAACATTCGGCCCTGGTATTCTAAAGCAGTACGCGTCTATTCAAATCCAATCCGACAGCTATGCCGTTAAGCTTCGTGAGGCCTATGCACACACTGACTCAGTTGTGGCCTACACTATTTTCCGCCTACTTTGCGATTCATTATCCAGCCTCATCGACTCCGCGCCAAGTTTTGAAATGGCCTATCCGAATATGATGGCGGCCGACAAAATCCACAATACATTGATCTCAAATTCCATCATGAAATCTTTTCACGGGGACTATGCCGATTCCATGATTGAGCGAACCGAGGCCTATATCACCCGGCAAATTCCAATTTTCAACATCACAGCGAAAAAGATTGGCCGCCCAGACCAGGCCGCTGCCCTATTAAGCGCCCTGACCTATAAGCCCCCGTTTGCAGAGAGGGCGCGTTTCGATATCAACGCCAGCATTCGGAAGGTTTATTACACGTCTATGTCCAGCAACTCCATTGTATCGCTGGAAGCGTTCATGCAGCTCTACCCGGACTTTGAGCGTCAAGCCGTTCAAGACCGTCTCAGCAGGCTCAGGGGCGACGAAGTGGCCTTTCTTCTTCGGAAAGGGTCTTTAAAAGAACTTATGGAATACCTGACCCGGTCACCAAACTCCCCTAATGCACAGGATATATTCCACCGACTCAAACCCATGCTTTACCGATTTGCCCAGAATACGCAGGACCCGCTTGCCTGCCAGGATTTTTTGCGCTTCTTCCCTGAACCCTCCGTGGAAAAATCCACCATTTTGGACCTTCAAAGCCAAATCATGGCACAGGCTCGAACGGCCAGCTCATCCCAAGACACTGGGAATTATTTAAGCGCCCCGGCAGTGGCCCGATGAGAACCGTTCTATTCTTGCTCATGACTTCACACACCGTATTTTCAATGGGTGGACTTTCCATAACCGGAGGCCTACCCCACCGAGTTCAGTCCGGCCACTCCTATGGAGTCTATGGCCTCTCTTACTTTCTCCCTTCCGAAAAGGTCCTGGGATTCCATGAGTTTGGATTTGTCGCTCAACCCGTTGCCCATTTGAAGACGGCCGATCTGAGCGACAGAGCAAAGTGGGAAACTTGGGGGGCCGTTGTCACCGGTCATCTATTCCTTTGGTCTCCTTGGTTTCGGCCTGGTTTCGACCTTGGACCCATGTACGGCCATACCCTCCTTCTAGATAACGGTAAAGCCATCGAGGCGAATCGGTTAGGGATGTATTACGGCTTCAACGTCCAAGTCCTGTTCCTGAGCTTCACGCTTTCAAATATGTCCGCGGGTGCGGGTCTCAACTTCACGCTTCCTTAGAAGTCGCAAAATGGCAAGGAAACCGTTCGCATTTTCATGGATCCCCTTTAAGGAAAGTTATTTTGGAAAGGATTCCGGTCCAAGTAGACGAGAACCGGCCTCCACTCCAAAAAAGGATTAACCATGAAAATAAAAACCCCAGCCCAGACCATTTCCACAATTGCTGCCGTTGCCTTGCTCTCTTTGGCTTTCTTCAATTGCGGCGAAGAGGCCGTCGGCCCTCCACATTTGGATCACAAGCTCGATCCCACCGCCCTCAAAGATTCTGCCGACACCGCCCAATATATGCACAGCCTTTACAAGGGTAAATGGAAACCTTTAAAGTGGGTTGTCGTTCAACCAGGGGTAGATACAACTGACAAGACGAAGGAAATTGAATTCTGTTTGTATATGGACACTACCTATTTTTGCGAAATACCTAATCAAGCTAGTACCATCGACGACACTTTACGCTATAGGGTAACTCGTGATTCAATATGTGTATCAACGTATGGTGGAAACTTTCTTGATTGGAGCTGCACTTCTCATGCATTCAAAGACAATAATACTCGCGACTATTCTGATTCTCTCAACACTGAAATTTGGGTTAGGACAAATTAAATTTCCATTAATCCAACAGACGTGGGTTCTAATAAATGGGCCTACCGAGCGAACTCACATTGTCAAAAGTATTTCGAATTTTTCACCCTCAAAAATTTTGCTTGTTACCTTCTCTGCCCAAGAAGGAAATGGTCTTCGCACTAATATTAGGTGGGCAAATCTAGAAGGTATGCCAATTCGTTCAACCTCCGAAGCTCTTGATTCCATTTATGCACAGCTTCGGAGAAACTCGTTACTTAGTAAGCAGCTTGCAAACGCCTATTACAACCCATTCCCCGACACTCTTCTAAGCTGCGAGCCACAGCTTCACCAACTCCAAGCGACCGGGGGCTTTCGATCCTTCTTCATCAACGACAAATCAATCCTCGATCCCTTAGTGGCTCCCCCACCCGACCGCTGGTTTCAGACTGCGCCGTCGTGCTATGCTTCCCGGCCCAAGATTGCCGGTGACGACATAGATCAGATGGCATGCGAGGGAGAGTGGTGCGCTACCCTGGATCAAAAGCCGCACCATGAAGTATGCAGTGCCACCCGTCCTGAATGCCGGGCCTACATTGACGAGGACGCCATGTCCACGCGCGTTGCAGCCAATTTCTACTGGAACCTGCACGTCTTCCCCTCCATAGTCTTCCATCCCCGCCACCATACCAATGGCCGGATCATGACCGAGATTGTATTAACGCAGGCGGAAGCTGAAGCGAAAAGGCTGGGGGCAGCCAATAACCCGGGCAAAGAAGATTTAAAGCCATATATTAGCCCGGTCATGGACGATTCTATGTCCGTATATTTCTCGGGACAATTCTCAGCACCTCAACTGCCAAGTGAAACTTGGGTCCTCAGTCTTGATATTCCTGCCGCCGCCCCTGGTGCCACGTCATTCTATCATGACCCCGCAATCATTTTTCGGATCCCGAGAATGCCCACAGTCGGGGATTTGGATAGGGCTTCGTTTTCGGAAACCACACACGCGCTGCAAGCAGCCCTCTTGCGTCCATTCGCCAAGTCTTTAAAGGACGATCAATTTCTTACAGCGGTGGACGTAAAATGTCCCTTTTGGAAACTCCACGACGATGACTTGGGTAAAAAGGCCTTCGACATCCGCACTGACATCGAGGCCGAATTACCTGATGTTATTCCAACGGACCCCCACGATATCGCCTGGAAAACAACCGTTGAGGAGGGTGCTCGGACATATCTCAGGGACGCCCGCACACTAAAAAACCAGATGGCCATCGTTCGCAAAAAAGAGTTCGTCTATTCCGATTATTGGTGGAAGGGGTGCCCGCAAGCGGAACGCAGTCCCTTAGCTCTAACAAAGAAGCAAATGCTCGACCTCATTACCGAACCCGTTCCAACTTGTAATTTGCTCGAACTCCGTGATGCCGTAACCAGGGTCTACAATCCGATTTACGAGATTCTGAGGACAGATGGGGACGTGAATGAAGCCGGCCTGGCGCTAAGGCGCGCGGAAGAAGCCGAATATCATGTTATGGGACCTGGCGCGGCAATTTTTAAATACGATTACACGAACTGTCCCGAATCTATCGTCACCAGGTTCGTAAGATGAAGCTTCTCTCTAGCCTACTCTTCCTTTCAACGACTGTTTTCAGTCAATCCCTTACGCCTTCCTCTACTGCTCCTGGAACCAAAGAGGAGGCGGGAATTGTGACCACCTTGGCTCTTCAGTACACCCAAATTCGCAGTACTGTCCGGGACATGTACATGTCCATCCAGTATGGGAAAGCGATGATACAAACCGTTGAAGACCAGCGGGCTTGGTTCCGCAGAAATATTCAAGGCTGGAAAGACGTGGGCCACCGCATCGTCCGGATCGTAGACGATCCTGCTAGGTGGGATAAGAAGCTCATGGCCCTCGAAGATGTGTTTGATAAGACCGATGTGCTTCTTTTTGAAGAGCCGCGCCGCTTCGATGAACTCATGTATAAGCAGGAACGGGCTGTCCGTGGCATTGGCCTTTTGACCGCCGGGGCCACGAACAACGCTATGCTGCGAGATTTTTTCGACTACAATGGAACGCTCTACCGGGAAGGGGACGCGCATATCCCGAATTTCCACGGGACCGACGCGGAAACAAACGCCTGGCTCAAAGAACGGGAGCGGCAGCGTCTCCTGGACGCCAAGACCGCTATCACCGGGCAGCAGAGCGGACGGGTTCGGGATGCAACAGTTTTAGCCGCTTCCGTGGCCCAGGCCCAGCTCGCGGCCCTCAAAGCCTTGCAGCGCAAGCGCTCCTTGGCCTACGAGGCCAACTACACCATTTTGAATAAAACGTCCAATTCGAATACCAAAGAAATGGCCGCGGCCTTCAATGGATTAAAAAGTCTTGACGGTGAACTCGATCAGCTTGTTCTGCGAAATATCGAATTACAAATCACGTGGGCCCAGCTCGGTACCCAGGCTTATGATTTGACCTCAACTCGAAGCACTGAAATTCAAACGGCTGAAAGTATGGACGACCTCGGTAAGACCCTTTCACCCTAACCTTTTCCTGATAATAGAGAATCCATGAAAGTTTTAATCGCCGAAAAACCCTCCGTTGCCAAGGTGTACAAAGAGCTTTTGGAAAAGGTCGAGAATGAATCCTTTACCAGCCGAGATGGATACTTTGAAGGCAAAGCCTTCACGATCACCTGGTGTATTGGTCACCTAGTCGGCCTTTCTAGCCCAGAGGCTTACGGCTGGGGTGAGTGGCGTTTGGATGCCCTGCCCATGCTACCAGACACCTGGAAACTCGAAGTGCTAGAAGGCACTCAAAAACAGTTTAGGACCGTGTCCACGCTCATGAAAAGCGCCGACACCATTATCAACGGGACCGATGCCGGTCGCGAAGGTGAACTCATCTACGGTCTTGTCGTTATTCAGGCGAGTTGTAAAAGCAAGAACCAGCAACGTCTTTGGCTGAATTCTTTTGTTATGGCGGATATGGTCAAGGCCTGGAAGAAGCTAGCTCCAGCTTCCAATTACGACACTGTTTTCCAATCCGCCTTTTGCCGGTCCAGGGCCGACTGGCTCGTGGGCATGAACGGCAGCCGCGGTTACAGCCTCGGCACAGGCGTTCGTGGCCTATCGGTAGGCCGCGTCCAAACCCCGACCCTGGGCCTCATTGTGGCCCGGGACCTCGAAATCGATAATTGGCAGGATCGCGTTTTCTTCCAGCTCATGGGCGTTTGGAAAAGCCTCTCCTTCTCTTATGTGAAGGACGCGGACCGAAACTTCGACAAATCCGAATCGCTGGAGCGCATCAAAAAAGAATGCGAAGGAAAAAACGCCGAGCTCCGGGAACTGAAACGCGACGACCGGACCCAGAACCCTCCCAAACCCTTTGACCTCTCCAACTTGCAAAAGGCCGCGAACCAGGTCTTGGGCCTCAAAGCCGCTGACACGCTCGAAATCACCCAATCTCTTTATGAGAAAAAACTCGTCACCTATCCGAGAACGGATTCCGAATACCTCCCTGAATCCATGCAAGAAGAATCGTTCGATATTCTAGCCCGCGTAGCCACGGATAAAGAGAAAGGCGTGCTTAAAGCTGCCTCCGACGCCTTCGTCTTCTTCAATTCAGCCAAGGTCTCGGACCATTTCGCCATCATCCCAACGATACAGTCTGACGGAGCCGGCAGCCTCGAAGGCCATGAAAAGAAAGTGTATGAACTCATCCGCTCCCGATTTGTGCTCGCCTTTGCTAGGCCCTATAAATTCGAGGATTACCAAATGACCTTGGATTGCCACGGCCATTCATTCAAAGCTCGGGCTACCTTAGAGCGAGACCTTGGATTCAAAACGCTGTATGCGCCAGCCAAGAATGAAGAAAAGGACGACAACGGAGAAGCAGTCACGAACAAACTCACCTCTCCCCCATCCTTTGCCGTCGGTGCCGTCGATATTTTGAAACCCGTTGAACTGCAAAAAAAGAAAGCCTCCAAGCCCTCACACTACACTGAAGCCACTCTTTTAACAGGCATGGAAACAGCCGGCAAAGCCATCGAGGACGAAGACATGCGGGATGCGATGAAAGAGCGAGGCCTTGGCACCCCGGCAACTAAAGCCGCCATCATCGAGATCCTAAAAAAGCGCGAGTACATCTCCACTCAAGGCAAGCACCTGATTTCCACAATCAAAGGCCGCGAGCTCATCAAGCTGGTGGACGCGAAACTCGCTTCTCCGGAGATGACGGGCGAATGGGAATTCAAACTCAATCAAATGGCCAAAGGAAAATATAAGGAGGCGGAGTTCATGCAAGAAATCACCGTGTACGTCAAACAGTTGACCAAAACCTACGGATCCGAATCCGCAAGTAATTTTGAAAATGCCATGACGGCGGATAGTCTTCCCTGTCCTAAGTGCAAAACGGCAAAACTGCGCGAAAATAAATTTGGGGTTTTCTGCTCGGACAAAGAAAAATGCGGCTTCGCCATCTTCGCCAAGATTGCTGGGAAAACGATTTCATCCCGTGCCATCCATGAACTTTTAAGTAACGGAAAAACCAAGCTCATCAAGGGCTTCACGAAAAAAGCCGGGGGCAAGTTCGATGCCGCCCTAGTTTTGACCAATGAATTTAAGGTCACATTTGATTTTTAGCCAAATAGTCGTAAATCATCGCTGTTCAGAGTGGTGATTTACGACAGAGCATGAACTTATTCTTACAGCGTCCCGTAACCCTTCAGAGCCTCCTCCATTTTTTTCTTCAGAGTGTCTTTAGACATCCCAAGTACCTCCGTCAAACCGAGAACGAGTAAATCGCGCATGGTGACTCTTCTTCCATCCTGCTTCAATTTGAATTGAAACGCTTCAACATCAGACTGTAGCTTCATAGGCCAGGCGAAATTGTATTTTGAACCATCGATCGGGAACTCTTTTGTGCCTTCACTGCCTTCGGCCTTATTTGGCTTCGCGGGTTTCTTCATCCGTAAAGCGGCGCCCGCATGATTGGCCTGTGCAGCCATATTCCTTAGTGTAGATATGGAAGAAGGCGGGGTCTCCCCCACCTCACCAGAATTGGTCGCGGTTGGTGCTTTGGTTTCTTCCGTTGCTGACGACTCTGGCTCAGGCGGAGGAGTCTTCGCGTTCAGGATAGAATGGAAATGTGCGACGCTATCATTGAGCGCGTCGTTCTGAAGATCCTTATGCATCGCCGCCGTAGGCGTTGGCCGGCTTCTGCGGAACGCGCCTATGCCTATCGCTTCTACCGGCTTTTCAGTCGCCTCAACTATTCCGTCCTTGGTATTTTCTGTTGCCGACATTTTATACCTCTGCCTTTATCAAAGGACTCGTTTCCATTTCACTTCCGGAATTTTCGTCTGACCCTGCATGTTCTTTCATTGCCTTTAGGTGCCCGATAGCCTCTTTCCGTTTGCGAACGGTCTCCATTAAGGTTTGAATCCTCTTTTCGTCGCGTACAGACATGATCTTCTTGCGTGCTTCTTCGAAGGCGATTTCAGGGAAAATTTCTGTCATCAGGCGCAGCATGCTTTGGGCATACTCACCCGTGTACTCATACAGGTATACGACTTTGCGGTGATCCAGTGCGTTCTGCACCGTCGCCGTACTCACAACTATGTTATCCGTCACCAAATCCGGGAACAGGGATTTCATCACAGCCAGCTGATTTTTCGAGTGGCTCGTAGGCCTAACAATGGTTGGAATAATTCTTTTGACCTTTCCCAGGTATTCGGATCCCATCCTTTTGATTAGAGCGAATGAATTCATCAATCCGATCATGGAAATCTTATCGGGGACGCATGGAATAATAATTTCATCCGCTACCTCCAGCATTATTTT
Source organism: Fibrobacteria bacterium (assembly GCA_043721115.1). GTDB lineage: Bacteria > Fibrobacterota > Fibrobacteria > UBA11236 > UBA11236 > Chersky-265. The sequence continues at coordinate 13,914 of JAYSRH010000567.1, forward strand.
GGTCGTCCCCTCGAATGGCGGCGGGTTGTCGATGATGATGTAATCAAAGGTTGCCTGAACGTCGGCGTCTTGGATGCCTTCTATGAAATTTTTTATATCCAGCTTGGAGATGTTTTCCATGCTCAAGGCTTCCGAAAAAAGAGCGTTTCCGGGTACCACACCCAGGGTGTTTTCTTTATTGAGTTGAATCTCCTTTTGGGGAATGATGCATTCCTTCAGCTGTTTTTTCCCACTGAAAATTTGTGCCATGCCCGGCATTTCCGGTTTGACACCACAATAGACGCTACTCAGGCAAAGCTGAGGGTCATTGTCTATGAGTAGGACGTAATGACCAGTTAGGGCTAGGCCCTGGGCCAAGTGAAATGAAAGCGTAGTTTTGGCCACGCCACCCTTGTTATTCCATACCGCTATAATTTTTGCCATAAACCTCTCCTTTAAGTTATAACCGAGTTTAGCTCTGCACTTTCGTATATTTGCATATCTGTGCGGATATACATCCGCATATCTGTACAGATATATTTCCTGAGATCAGCCTCTCCCCTATCCTGTTTTTCATCTGCTGCCACGATATACGGATGTATATCCGCATCTTCGCACATCCGTACAGACGCATGCTCATATATCCGATCCTTTATATGTTCGCACATCAACATATCTATACATCCGCATACTTGTATTTATATGCGGATGCATATCCGCACTTCCGCATTCTCGCACCTTTGCATAACGGCATATCCGTACATTTATACACATATCCATGCATACAGGTGTATCTTCGCATATCTGCACTTTTATACTTCCGCATTTTTGCATATCCGCATATTCGTACATAAAGAAAAGTATAGAATTAAAATTTGCGAAGATCGATAGTTTTTTTACGTTAGGCTTGTTTTTCAACATTATTGAGGGTATGTTTGTCATACATGCTGTACAAAAATAGCCATGAGATAAAAGATGCCGGATTTCTTAAGCAAATAGAACGGGCATTAGCCAAAAATGGTGAAATGCCCGAAGAAATTCGCTTCTCCGTTTCTTTTCCATTTGACCATGCATTAGCCTTTATAAAACGCTACGAACGCGAAAGGTTGATGAATGGTACCAGTAAGGTTAAAAAATCTGATTTATTGGCCCAAATGGCCTGGCAATGGGCTCATGGAATAGATATCCCAGCTCAGGACGCAACTGCCTTGGTTCCCGGGCTCTGGCGAATACCCAAAAAGCGATACAAAGGACCAAAGCGTCCACCCAAGTTAAAGAATCCGGAAGAGACCCGGGGTCGCAAACCCAAGGCCCGTGAAAAACAGCTTGATTTTCAGTCCATAGATACTTCAGAAGGCCTTTCTTGGCCTATACCCAAACCAAACACCCAAACACCAGGAGGAGCCCTAGAGGTAAACCCCGGAGCGTAAAACGAAAAAGGGAGTTGCTTCAACAACTCCCTTTTTCTGCATCTTGCGATACTAGAAACCATAACCCGTGCCGGGTTGTTTTGGTACTCCCAATGTACCATTTCCTAGGGTTTCATGCAAGAAATATTTGCGTAAAGTGAAAACTTTACCGGAACCTTAACGGGTTCTTCCTCTTAGGAGGAAGAATGTCTATTTCTATTCCAAAAAACGAATGCCCAAGTGGCTTTCGCCAAACGGGATTTACCTATGTCCCGATGAATCTCCTATTCAACCGACCATATGCTCAATTCAAACTGATAACGTTCCTGTTTCAGAGGGCAAATTGGAGCCGAAAGTCAACTGATTTTGGCCGGTACTACTTCGACTTAAAAACCGTCGATTTCATCTCCGAACGATACCTTTATACCTGCCTAAAAAGCTTGCATAAAGACGGAGTTATATGCCAATTCACTCGTAAGGGAGCCTATTATTCCGGTCGTATTTCATCTAAGGCATTAGGACCACAAAAAGGGTCTATCCCAATAACAAATCTTTATTTGACCGAGTCCATAAACTCAGAAAGCACATTCATATTCAGCAAACTATGCATCATGAAAGCGCGTTATTCGGATTGGACTATGACTCGAATAAGAACCTATTTGGCAACACACTATACAGGAATAAACCCGAATTTCTTCAAAGACTATGAGACCAAATGCCCACTATTCTCAGCGCCCTTTCCGGAGAAGTACATGGGAACAAGTATCATAGAAAAGCGGGATGCTGTTCTAAAAAAGACCCAAATAGGGGAGGGGTCAACCCAGCCGGTTCTTGCTTCGTTACCGCAAGTACTGGAGAGCATCAAACCAGTAACCTCAGTTCCAGATTCCTGTACGCCAGTTCAAATTCAAAAACCTCGCCATTATATAGATCATATTAAGAAAGATTATGAAACTCTTAACATTGCCATTTGCGAAACACAGAAAAGACAAACCTACGAGCTTCCTGGCTTAATGCTGAAAACGTTAATGTCCCTTTATGCTTCACAAAGCTGCAAATTCAAACTCAATACCGTCGAACTGAATTTCGTATTCTCCATCGTTCAATCCCTTATGACGAGCAAGTTTCGGGGCAGCAATCCCGAAGATGTTCTGAAAACAGCAATGGCATCTTTCTGGTTCTGCACCCAGAAAAACAAATTTATCCAAACCAAAAGCTGTATCTGGAGCCGCGTGTATGCATACGCAAGCCATAACCATTCGGAATGGATATGGAGGGAATTCCAATCCATGGCAAAGGCTAGTCCATCGGAAATGCCTAAGCCAACCAGGATAATCAAAACCGATGATGGTGCCGCAGTTGAGGTCAGGAGGGTAGGGGAGCCCCCACAAGATGAAAGCAGTCCAAGCCAAAAGAAAATGGAATTATTCCACACATATCTCGATAACCTGCATCCTGGATGGAGAAGTGGGAGCGCATTGCAACATTATCAGTTCAACCAGAAACATTACCACAACTGGTCACTGTCTCAAGAAAATGCCCCCTCCTAGCCCTGCGGTCTAGTCGGGGAGCATAACCACTCCGCATGAATGCGGCAGTGGTTATGCGAGCCCTATCGGGTTGCGGGGGCTTGGCCTCATTCTGACTCCAAGCCCCCGC
>JAYSRH010000568.1:0-5871 GCA_043721115.1 Fibrobacteria bacterium
CCAGACGCGGGAGAAAAACGCAGGCAGTTAAGTCAAGCACTGGCTACACCCATCATTGCCCACTTTTCAAATAAAAAAATTAAAACCACAGGCATGGGCTTGTTGAAGATCAAACCGCCAGTCAATCCTGCAATGCTAGTTCGTGGGCTTCAAATATTGAAAAAAGGAAAAATCGAAGATATTCCGATCGGTTTTACTTTGGTGATTGGCGACGCTCCGAGGATATCGGTCATTAGTATGGAAAATGTGCATTACATGCTTTATCCACACTCCTCCTATACCTACATGTTGCCAAAGGTTGTTCAGCTCAATTTTGGAACACTGGGTATTCTAAAAGGAATTGATTCCGCATCGGTAGAGGGTAAGCTACGGTCCGTAGCAGCTCTTGACAACAGTAATTTGATATGGCGTTCCTTGGCCAATGTAGCGGCATTGGATAGTACCAACGTACTCTGGAAGGGATTGGGGAGAGTGACTTCGCTGGATAGTCATAATTTGATACTTAAAAACTTGGCCAGGGTAACGGCCTTGGATAGCACCAATGTCCTTTTCAAAACACTGGGGAAAGTTACGGCGATGGATACCACCAATCTTTTGTTGCGCACCTTGACTCAAGTGGCAGCCTTGGATAGCAGTAACTTGGTTTGGAAGGGATTAGGCCAGGTTTCCACCTTGGACAGTACGAATCTTCTCTGGCAAAAGCTCAACCAAATCGCATCCTTGGATAGCAATAGCATTTGGAAAAAACTCGGACTCCTGGCATTTCAGGATAATTCCGTTGTGCTTACTCCGTCCTTTATTTCCAGGGGCCAGCCTCAGGTTGTGCTTTTTCGGCACGAAGGTAGAATTTCAACCATGGAAGTCGTCAAGGGTAGCATGTCTCTGCAGCCCTTATTGAGTTCTCAAGAGCCAGTAGCAATTGGCGCCTTACATACAGCACGCACAAGAGGATATTCATTGAAAACAGAACGACTAAATCCGATGCGTGGGGATCACATTTTGCGTGAACTGGAAAATGCTAATCCAGCGAGGGGTAGCCGCAATTTCATCCAGTTCCTGCCAGGAAAATTTTTCGCCAACGGCTCCTCGCTGCGCACCGCCGACCGCCCCATTCAGGCATTTATAACTAGTGAATTTCGAGAAATGGACATGGAGATGGATGTGCTTTCGTCAGAAAAGGAGGCTTGGAGCGAATTCAATGGAACGTTTCGTACTGGTTCTCAGGAAGCTGGGTGTTACCTTTGCAGTCCAGATAGGCTCGGGCCTTGAACTCACGTACGCGTATTTGGGCGCTGGTGGCGGCATGTTCCAGTTTGGTTTGCAATGTGCTGGCTGAGAAAGTGGACTCTCTGGATGGTGGACAAGAAAAGGGGTATCCCTGGATTGCTCATAGCTCTGTAGATGCCTTCTATTTAATATCACCAACTGAAATGGTTGGTTCCCAGCCTTATCAGGTTTCTTTATACCAAGGATTTACAATCCAGTCACTGAGTTTCGCATCCTTTCACATGGGACTTCGTTCGCGAGAAACATTAGCTCCGGGTTTTACCAAGGCGTATCGCCAGCCTTTCGCAATCAAGCTGGCAGCTACCACGGAGCTCATCCGGGATTTTCTTTTTGTTTCAATGGGCGGAAACATTCCCGTTTACGCAGGTACTTTTAGCTCCCAGGATACCTTAGCCGTCTATCAGGCAGTAAGCGAATACGATCCTTTGCCCTTTTCGGATTTTCTTTCACCGCGCGCGCTTCAGGCCGAAGTCTTCGCCCGGTATAGCTGGACGTCATGGAGTACTTTAGGCGGATTCCTTTATGCACGCCCGGCTCGCTTCACAGGGCTTCCCGGAAGTTCTTTTTATACTTCACCCTACTTTGGATTGGCAGGGCGGGCCATTCTGGAAACTGGAACATCACGTCATCGCTTTGACGCAAAATCAGTTTGGTACAGTTCTGAAGACAATTCTCAACGTATTCCGGCACATGATGAAGGTGATTTATGGCAACTCCGGTATGGATATCTGAGATCACAGGGAAAGGTTGGCTGGCAGACTGGTATCGGATTGGTTTTGCGAATGCCGGATGCAAACCGAAAGCTCAAACTGAGATCGCTCCTGGAAAAAACGACAAGTAATGACAATGTACAGCGCGTTTATGGTGAGCTCGCCCTTTCCTGGATACCGGACCCGGATATTCTTTGGCGCCTACATTTATTGCCCAAAGTCCTAGTTGCGGTAAAGGGAGCCGCCATTGGATTTGAAACGGAGGCTGGATTGGGCGTGGGCCTAAAAATTTGGGAAGTCCACCGCATTCGGGCCACGAGCTCTTTTCTTTATGGTGGCATCGCAGGAAAACAGTACGTCGGCGTTGGAATCAAAGGAGAATTCGCTTTCCGACATCTTGGCTTTCAGGATATTGAAGAACAAACCGATACGGAAGTAAGGTAGCTTTGCTGCTACTAGGTTAAATAAGGGATATCATCAGGCATGAATTCGTCCAGTCCAAGCGTCTACGGCAATAGGGATGTGCAGGAACGACCTTGTCTTTTAATTGTTGAACAGGATCAACAAATGTCACGCTTGCTCAAAACTATTTTGTCAGCCGCTGACCGAGAGATTTTTCTGGCTACTTCGGCCGGTGAGGCAATGGTTTTGCTCGAAGCACATTCGGTGATGCTGATCATACTCAATTTATCCTTGCCGGATTTGGATGGCAGGAGTTTTTTGGCGACTTTGCGCGAACGCTCGGTTACCGCGGGTATTCCAGTCATTATACTTTCCGCGATGGGCGGTCCCCAGCCCAAAGCGGAATGTTTCGCCTTGGGAGCCGATGCCTATTTTGAAAAGCCCATTGCACCTGAAGTACTCAAAGCAGCTGTAACCGCTCGCTTGCACAGGTCAATAGCCATGCTACGGGAAACCCGCCAAGATGCCCTTACCGGTCTACCCAACCGGGCCTCTTTTTGTGAAGGCTTCCAACGAGCGTTGGCATTGTCCAGTAGAAAACCAGAACCCTTGTCACTGGCTTTGCTGGACTTCGACCTTTTGCGGCGTATCAATGAAACCTTGGGACAGGTGGCCGGTGATGCCGCTTTACGTCATGCTGCGCGGGCATTTACAGATGCTCTACGGCGATCGGATTATCTGGCGCGATGGGGTGGAGATGAATTTGTCCTGCTCCTTCCTGATACGGGTATAGATGGGGCCAGATCTGCAGTGGGAAAAATGTTCAGTGCCTTGGCCTCTTCACCCTTTCGCACATTAGATGGCAGGCCGGTTCCTTTGTCTTTTTCCGCTGGATTGGTTTCGGTCCCTCCCGGTTCCAGTGTGGAAAAAGTTGTGGCGGAAGCCGATCGGTTTCTGTATGTGGCTAAAACTTCACGTCGGGGTTCGTTGGTATCTGAATCCGATCAGAACATTATAATTCAGAAAAGCATTTTACTCGTTGAAGATGAAACGAGCATTGCCACTGCCATAACCAAAAGTCTGGAAAGAGAAGGGTTTGCTGTTCAAGTTTCTTCCAATGGCTCCTCTGCCTTGAAGTTAGCGTTCGATACTTCCTTTTCCTTGCTCATCTTGGATTTGAATGAGGATGCAAAGTACAGCAAAAGCCTTATCACGGAAATTCGTCGCACGCCGCATGGGAAAATGATTCCTGTATTGATGACAACGACATTAGGGACTGAAAGTGAAGTGGAGAGAGGATTCGCTCAAGGCGCCGACGACTATATTGTGAAGCCTTTTACGGCTCAAGAATTGATGATGCGCGTGCATAATTTACTGCGCAAATAAAGGCGGACAGTCCGGTTCCATGTGGGCCAATTAAGCCATCATTCCCATAACTTAAGACTGTGCGGGTAGGTCCATGCCCATAGGAGGGGATTGTTTGCCTTTGGTTAATCCGGAAGCTGACTCCGCCGCTTTAAGCCCGGCAATATTTTTCCGTATGAAAAGGGCCGTTTCATGGGTTTGATTTAGCATATCCTTTGGCTCCTTGAGAATACCCTTGGAGCGCCAGTACCAAAATAGCGTTTCTCTGGATACTGCCAGTAAAAGCACAGTAACTACTACGCCCATCACAGCTAATACCAGCACCAGTAGCGTAGCGTTAAAACTTCCCATCTCTCGTCCTCGGTCCTTCTACCCCTCAAATCCAATGGGTAAAATAAATCTCAATGATGCGAATTGCCTGACAATTCACAAGTATTTTCGGATTAAAAATGAACTTTTGGAGGGAAAAGTCCCGGTTTTAGGCCAGAATTTTTTTGGATTTAGGGTTACCTAATCTGAGGCTGAATCAGGCGTATGCGTGATAGCTAATTTCCGGAAAAATATTATCCGTTGCTTCCAAGTTGGCCAAATAAGGTTCGTAAATATTTCCACTTCGGATTTGCCTATAGAGTTCCAGGCAATTATGGACGTGAACCTTGGTGCGCCTGACCGCATAATCCACCATCGTTCCTGTTTTCATGATGAAAGCCCAATCCGAAGCCTGGGCCAAAAGCAGCTCTCGAGCCATCTGGTTGCGAGCGCGACGGTCCTGCTCTCCTGCGGGTGGCAGTTTCGCGACTTCGTGCATCAGTTCACCTGCCTTATGCAAGTGTGGGTAAATCCAGTCGTTCTTTGCGTTGAGCCATACATCTCCGTAACCTCCCGCACCCCAGGAGGAAAAGGCGGGATCGGAATGGGGAATTCCCTGATGGTTCATGAGATAGTCCCGAGGAGTAGAAAGCTGTACGCTATGTGATCCCGTTAACACTTGGCGCATTACTTTTCCTAAAAAGATCGGACCCTCATACCACCAATGGCCAAACAACTCGGCATCATATGGGCAGACGATGCAGGGCGGGGTATCCATCCGGCTTTTTAGCCACTCGACCTGGGTATCCCGATTAAAAACAAAGTTTTCCGCATGTTCCTGCGTGGCCTGGCGGGCCCAGTCCTCCACATAGGGTTCCTTGTAATTGCCCTTCCCGGTGATGCGAAAATATTTTATGCCGGTATTGATGCGAAGTCCCATGGGATGAATATAGGGCGCAATATAGGGAAGGTCCAGATCGAAACCGATATCTCGATAGAATTCCCTATAACGGAAATCTCCCGGATAGCCTTCTTCAGCAGACCAGACGGCTTTGGACGACTCCTGATCCCGGGCGAATGCGTAGACACCATGCGGTGTTTCGATAGGCGCATAATTGCCTTTGGGAGAAGGCGGATGGCCTTGAAGGATGCCATGCGTGTCCACGAAAAAATAGCGAAGGCCCGCCTCCTTGATATGTTTATCCAGGCCTGGGTAATAACCGCATTCTCCCAACCATATGCCCCACGGTTCCTGACCGAAGTGCTTCCAATAGTTTTGGACCGCAACCCCCAACTGCCCTTCCACCGAACGTGGCGACTGTCTTAAATTTGGTAGGAAACCATGCGTGGCCCCGCAGGTGATGATTTCCAGGTTACCCAGCTTTTGGAATTTGCGGAACCCATTCAAAAGGTTACGGTGGTATTTGTTAAAGACTTTGTGGCAATCTTCAAATAGATTCCGGTACATGGCTGCCAAATAGCAGAAGGACGGATCATTTTTGGTGCGTGTGCACTCTTTTTCGGCCAATTCCCGTAATCGGTTGATGTGATTTATGTAACGGGTTTGCAATAACTCGTCCGCCAGCATTTCGCATAACGGCGGAGTGAGGCTCATGGTTATTTTAAAAGGGAGACCGTCCCGGTGCAGGGCTTCAAATACCTGCAGAAGAGGGATATAAGTTTCTGTTATGGCTTCAAAGAACCAGTCCTCTTCGAGGAAGCGGGCATGTTCGGGATGTCGGACGTAAGGCAGATGGGCGTGCAGGACGAAATTCAAATATCCCATCAGTTTAGGACC
>JAYSRH010000569.1:0-5862 GCA_043721115.1 Fibrobacteria bacterium
TTCTTCAGCAAATTGGGGAGTTGACCAAGGACACCCAGATCAATGTATTGCTCAAACGCAGCATGCATATGGGTCCGGTATCGGAATTTATTTTAGCCGCCGAGTACATTGTGGCCCAAGGCAATCCAAACGTCATGCTTTGCCCCCGTGGCACCGTGCCCACCATTGAAGGTTTCCGCAATGCTCCAGACGAAAGCATCACGTTGCTTTTGAAAGATCATACCTGGGCGCCGGTAGTTGTAGACCCTTCCCATAGTGTGGGAAAAGCCATTTATGTTCCCAATGCCTGTTTGGCCGCCGCCGCTTATGGTGCCGATGGAATTTTGGTTGAAACACATTGCCAACCTAAAAAAGGAACCGGGGACGATCCCAAGCAAGCGATTACCCCCACAGTCTTGAGTCAGATTATCAAAGACACACGTCTCATCCATGCTAGCGCCGCACGCTATCTGCCTAGAGCAACGCTTAAGTGACGGTTCGTGGCCCTAAGGCCAACCCACAGGATGCCAGCCATCCCTGGTCCTTTCTACCCCTCCAGTATCGACAGGCAATGGATCGCTTGGGTTTTTCGAAACCCACTCCTGTCCAATCCGCGAGCTTGCCTAAAGCATTGTCAGGAGAGAGCTTCAGGGTCCTTGCCCCAACTGGAACGGGCAAGACCTTGGTGTATCTTATGCAAATATGGAACCTTAGCAGGAAACCGAAGGTCAAATCACTGGTCATTTTGCCTACACGTGAACTTGCCTATCAAGTTTCACAAATGCTCCAGGAATTGGAACCCGCACTTCGGGACGGCATTGCCCTGGCCATTGGCGGACATGCCAAGGACAGTCAGCTTCGTCAAATTCGCGAAGGTTGGAATATTTTGATTGCGACTCCAGGTCGTTTGATCGACCTTCTGGAAGGACGCAGCCTTTCCTTGAAGCCTGTAGAATTTTGGGTTCTGGATGAGTTCGACAAACTGGTAGGCATGGGATTCGAAGAGCAGATTGGGGTGATACTCAAACACGTTCCCACCCAGGCTCAAAAAATCCTGCTGTCCGCCACCGAGCAGGAAGGCGGCGCGGCAGAAGCGTTGGGGCTCATAGGCTTGCAGCAAGTGGCCGTCGAGCGGGAAACGGGCAGTCGCAATATGGAAGAAGCCTTCTTCTTTCTGAAAAGCAACAAAAAGAAAAGCGAACTTTTGATGCATGAATTGGGACAAACCAAAGGCCAGTCCATTGTCTTTGTCGGCAATCGGGATAAGGCCAATCACATGCAAGGTTTGCTTCGGCACAAAGATGTAGCGGTACGCTGCCTGCATGGGCATTTGCCGCAAGCAGAACGCGCCGCAGCCTATCAGGATTTCAAACTTGGAAAGTTTCGAGTGCTGGTAGCCACGGACTTGGCCTCGCGGGGCTTGGATATGCCGGAAGTCGACCTAATCGTCAATTACGACCTGCCCAAACATTATAAGGATTATGTCCATCGCACCGGACGTACGGCTCGCCGGGGAAGGGCCGGTCGCTGCATCAGTTTTGCGGGACCGGATGAGTATCTTTCCATGAGAAATCTGGAAACGGAATTTCCTGGGCCATTACCGGTACACCCCGCCTTTGCGCAAAGAGACCGCTGGTTTGTGGAGGCCAAGCGCAACCATGATACCGAAATCAAATTGATTAAACGTCAGGAATATATTCGACGCGAACAGGGCCTGGAAGACTGAAAAAAGGAACTAACGGTTCCGTTATTAAATTGGAATTGGTAAACAATTCCTATTGAAACCAAAGTCTATCCCCCCGCTTCCTGGCTATATTGTATTCAACCTTCGATTAGTGTCCGTTGCGCGGGTAATAACGGCCTAATCTCTAACGGCGGCTCCGTAAGGAGCCGCCGTCCTCTTTTCTAGACATTCCCATTCCTGCCTGGCCTGATGGAGAGGTTCCTGTGCATCTACCTGTTCTTTTTGATCAATCGCTCAAAATATTCAAAGGAGCGGTCTTCAGCCAGACGGCCATTTGCGAACAGGGTCGGCGTGCCTTCCACACCAATTTGCCGCCCAAGGGAAACATCCGCTTCCAGTATGGCGTTGACCTCAGGAGTCAGTACCATGTCCTTTTTAAATTGGACGAGATCCAGTTTCAATTCTTTGGCAACGGCAAGATAGAGAGAGTCGTTCAAATTGCGGAATTGAGGTGCAACTCGATAACGGAACTCAAAGAATTTCCCCTGCTTTCCCGCCGCCAGAGCCGCAGCGGCGGCCGGACGGGATTGAGGATGGAAACTCAAGGGGAAATTTTTGAATATGATGCGCACTTCATTAGGATAGGCTCTCACCAGTGAATCCAAAATGGGTGCAGACTGCGCGCAGTACGGACATTGCAAATCAGAGAATTCAACTATAGTCAGGGCGGCTTTTTCCTGACCTTGGAAATAAGAATCGCCAAGCGGAATTATTTTTGGAGTGGTGTCCGCCGGTGGTTTCCAGCCCATGCGTAAGGCCATGAAATCATGTTTTTCATGCATGGCGGTCAATATTTTCAAAATGGAATCCTGTTTGGCCTCGACCCTGCTAAGCCTAGTGTCCATCCCCGGTGAGGAACAATTCGACATAAGCATGGATATAGGAAGGAGAAACAGCTTTAAAAGACGCGACATGGGAACTCCTGGAATGGATTTAGCTATCGCTCCAAATTATAAATCTTCTACTACTTAGCCTGCTTGTGCAAAATGCTACTTTTAAATTATGCTTCGGCTTTTCCTCAACAGCCTTTCCAGCCTTGCCCTGCTTGCCAGTGGACTTTTGCTTTGGCAATCCGACTTTTTCCCGGAAAAACTGCCCCATGGTTTCGGTGCGTGGCTTGCGAGTCTATTTGGGCTTTTCCACGAACCGTATACCGCCATGATTCTATATGGCCTGACGCTTTTAATAGTGATAGGCAGTTGGTTCATTACGGAAATTCTCTTAAGCCTTTTGTATTCCGTAGTAGCTGCCACTATGGCCTGGATATGCCTATTAGGCTTCCTGTCCGTCCACTATCCCCCCATCTTTCATTACATTCAGACTTTGGCAAAATGAATATTCAAATTTTTGGCCGACGCGACTGTTCGGACAGCCGCAAGGCGGAACGTTGGTTTAAAGAAAGAAAAATCCCTTTTCAATTCATCGACTTGAAGGAAAAGGGATTCAGCCCCCGTGAATTGGAATCCGTAGCTGGCCCTATAGGCTATGCCAACTTGCTCGACCGCGATTCCAAGCGCTTCAGAGAAAAGGGATTGGCATTCATGTCCCCTTCTCGCATTCCCAAAATTCTAATCGAGGATGCACTTCTTATCAAAACTCCTGTGGTGAGAAATGGCGCCCGGGCTACCCTAGGCTTTTGTCCGGACACATGGAAACTATGGTCGCAAGCTGATTGATGGTTGCAAGCGTGATGAACCCATTAGGTCGGTATTCCCTGCTCCTGAGCATTTGCCTTCTCTTGCAATCCTGCTGCGCGCCCAATGCCTGTCGCTATGCCAAGTCCGGCTCGGCTGAACTGGAGAAGACCCTTGTGGAAATTGAGAAGTACAAGGAGCGGAACGGAAAGTATCCGGTGATTTTGGACGATATTCACCAGGGATTTGCCGTGGCAGCCGAAGCGGGACTCCACTCCGCCTGCCCGGAATGCGGGCGCCTTGAATATCATACCGATGCGTACGGTTATGAACTCCAGTACCAATACAGCCATATGGGACCGAATTGGTGCGTGTATTCCACGGATACCCAAAAATGGAACTGCCGCGGCAACTATTGAATCAGTAAGTGGCTTTTGACCGCTCTTCGGCGAAGTTTGTAAATTAAAGCCTCCCTAATATTCGGCCAAGCCCCAATTTTAATAGGCTAAAAAGGAGTAATTATGACAGCTGCGACTCAGGAAAAAATGGAATTTCAAACCGAGGTAAAACAACTTCTCAACCTCATGATCCATTCACTGTACAGCAATAAGGAAATTTTCCTCAGAGAATTGGTTTCCAATTCCTCCGATGCCATCGATAAGGCTCGTCACGAATCCTTAACCCAAATCGATGTGCTCGGAGAGGACAAATCCTTCCGCATCAAGGTTTCCGTGGACAAGGACCAGAAAATCCTCCGCATTTCCGACAACGGCGTGGGCATGACCCGGCAAGAGTTGATTCAGAACATCGGCACCATCGCCAGTTCCGGCACCCGTAAATTCATGGAAAAATTGACTGGGGATCAAAAGAAGGATATGAGCTTGATCGGTCAATTCGGGGTTGGCTTCTACTCCGTTTTCATGGTATCGGACAAGGTTATCCTAACCACCAAGCGCATGGGTTCGACCGAGCCTGCCATTCGCTGGGAATCGACCGGAGATGGGACCTTCACCATGGAGGAAATCGACCAAGCCGATCGCGGTACCGAATTGGAAATTCACATCAAGGAAGAGGATAAGGAGTTTCTGGAAGATTATCGCATCCGTTCCATCATCCGCAAATACAGCGAGTACATCACACACCCTATCCAGCTGCTTGATAAAGATGGCAAACCGGAAATCCTGAATGACAAGGCCCCGATCTGGCGCCGCTCCAAATCAGAGATCAAACCGGATCAGTACGAGGAATTCTTTAAACACCTTACCATGGATCAAGAGCCCCCGCTGACCTGGTCACACAATCAGGTGGAAGGATCGATGGAGTATACGACCTTGCTCTATATTCCCTCCAAAGCCCCTTTTGATCTGTACCATTCCGAAAAGGCCAATGGACTCAGCCTATATGTAAAACGGGTGTTCATCATGAGCGATTGCAAAGAGCTCCTGCCCACCTACTTGCGTTTTGTGCGTGGCATCGTGGACTCGGAGGATCTGCCCCTCAACGTATCGCGCGAGATACTGCAGAAAAATGCCGTTATCCAGAAGATCAATAAAACCGCCACCACAAAAGTCTTGCAATTGCTCGAGACCATTGCCAAGGAGGATAAGGAGAAATACGCCAAGTTCTGGAAGGAATTTGGAAATGTTCTCAAAGAAGGCTTCCATATGAATTGGGAGAATCTGGAGGAACTGAAACGCCTGATCCGCTTCCAGGCCAGCAAGTCCCTGGAAGGGGAATTCGTGGGCTTGGAAGACTATGTCGTCCGCATGAAACCGGAACAGAAAGACATTTATTTCATCTCCGGTGAGAGCCGCCAAGCCGTCGAGCATAGCCCGCATCTTGAAGTATTCAAAGACAAGGATATTGAAGTGCTGTATCTGGTCGACCCCATTGACGAATGGGTGGTGCAAAGCCTGGGAGAATTCTCCGGAAAGAAATTGGTCAATGTCACCAAGGGAGATCTCGATCTTGGGGATTTGACCAAGGAAGAAAAAAAGGATCAGAAACAAGCCAAAGGCAAGTACAAGAAGTTTATGAAGGACTTCGAAGATAAAATGGGTGAATTCCTTAAAGAAGTCCGCGTAACTTCGCGTCTCAAGGAAAGCCCCTGCTGCCTGGTAGCGGATGAACAGGACATGGGCGCCAATATGGAGCGCATCTTAAAAATGGCGAATCAGAAGGTGACACCGGGCAAGCGCATTCTGGAAATCAATCCCGATCATCCCATCTCGCAACGCCTGGTGGACATGTTTGAAGCGGATGGGACCAATCCAAAACTCAAGGACTGGTACCAATTGCTTGTGGATCAAGCTTTGTTGGCGGAAGGCTCCGAGATCAAGGACCCGGCTGCTTATGTTTCCAAGGTGAACGGATTTTTAGCCGAAGTGCTCACCCATAGTGCGCCGGAAAAAGGCGCATAGCTGAAAATCGCCGTCCTCGGTAGCGCGGGCCATTGGCGGCTGGCAACGGATGGCCTAAGCCCTGGACGCAAAGGGCTGGAGTGGA
>JAYSRH010000570.1:0-16782 GCA_043721115.1 Fibrobacteria bacterium
GCTGTTTATGATTTCATCGTGGTCGGCTCCGGAGTCGCCGGTTTGTCCTTTGCCCTAAAGGCTTCCGCACATGGTAAAGTTCTAGTTCTGACGAAAAAACTCAGCTGGGCCGGGTCCACAAATTTGGCCCAAGGCGGCATCGCCTCAGTAATGGCACCCGGAGACTCCATGGAGGAGCATGCCCAGGACACTCTTAAAGCCGGCGCCGGTTTGTGCCGTGAAGATCGAGTTCGAATCCTTGTCAACCAGGGCCCACAAGCCATTCATAATTTAGTGGACTGGGGGGTACGGTTTACTTTGGCGGCACAAAGTAAGCCAAGTCGCGGGAAGTTTGGACTCGCTGCGCCTTTCCACCTGGCAAGAGAAGGGGGTCACTCCAGCTCTCGTATTGTCCATGCCGATGACCTAACCGGGCGTGAAATTCAACGCGCTTTGGTGGAAGCGACACGCAGCAATCCCAATATCACTTTTCTGGAAAATTACATGGGCATTGACCTCGTTACGGGGAAGCACCTTCGTCAGGGGGAAAAGGATTTAGAGCCAAAGCGATGTTATGGACTCTATGCATTGGATGTGAAGGCCAATCGCATCGGGCTTTTCCTGGGTGCCACGACTGTGCTTTGTACAGGCGGGGTAGGGCAAATTTACGCCCACACTACTAATGATTCCGTATCCACGGGTGACGGAATTGCCATGGCGTATAGAGCTGGAGCCGCTGTTGAAGACATGGAATTTATGCAATTCCATCCGACCGCCCTTTATAATCCAGGCCAACCTACCTATTTGATTTCGGAGGCCATGCGCGGACACGGTGGTGTGCTGAAAAATCACTTAGGTGAAACCTTCATGGACAAGGTCCATCCCTTAAAATCACTGGCACCTAGGGACATTGTTGCCAGGGCCATTGATGCCGAAATGAAACGGACCGGCCAACCATGCATGTTTCTGGATGCCACGGCATTTCGCCGAGCAGACTTGATCAAACATTTTCCCAATATTTATCAGCATTGCCTGGACATGGGTTTGGATATTTCTGAACAATGGATTCCGGTGGTACCGGCCGCTCATTTTATTTGCGGTGGAGTCAAAGTAGACGTCAATTCCGCCACCGAGCTTCCAGGGCTTTATGCGGTGGGTGAGACCGCGTGTACCGGCGTGCACGGCGCTAATCGACTGGCCAGTAACTCTTTGCTTGAGGGCGTTGTGTTTGCAGAGCGGGCTTTGGCACATATTCTTACTTCGCCTCATCCACGGCCTGTGCGCCGTCGTTTTCAAAATTGGAAATCCTTTGCGCTGAAACCCGCGCCCGAAACCATAATCTATTCGCACTCACTGGAAACCATCCGCTCCACCATGTGGCATTATGTCGGCATTGTCCGGAGCGATTTCCGCCTCGCCCGAGCGGAAGAATTTGTACGGGTCATCAGCAATCAAATCCACAAGGATTATTGGTCTTTTTCCATGGTTCCCGAACTTATCGAATTGCGCAATCTTACCTTATGCGCAGAGCTGATTATTCGCAGCGCGCGCCGCCGCAAGGAAAGCCGGGGATTGCATTTTAATTTGAACTATCCACAGACCTTGCCTAAAGCGAAGCATACCACGCTCCGCACCCCAAGGGAGTAGGGACGGGTTCGCCGTTCCGGTATGCTGTCACTTCACCTAACCGGTAGTCTTTGGTATTTGCTCCTTCTGCTGCCAGGGCTGTATATACTCGTCCGGCAATACCTTATGAGTCCGAGGCCGACTAGTGCACCTTGGTATGGAAGGCAGATGCTATTCTGGCTTCAATTGTTGGCGTTGGCGTTGCTAACCCTGTCTTTGACTGCGCCGGAATTGCATCAAACGCAGGTCCAATTTCATAATCCAACCATACTGATACTGAGGGATCAAAGCACTAGCTTTCGGAACGGCGAGTATTTAGGCTTGAGTAAAAAATACGATCGGATTGAAGAAACATTGCAGGAAACTTACCGAAACCGGAAGTTTGATATCCGAGTGGTCGATTTCAATGAATGGGCATGGCCAGTTGCGAACTCAACTACAAGTACATTGTCCTCGGGTAGTATTCCGGAAAGTTCTTTGACTGGAGTCCTCACCAGCCTATCTGCAGCAGCGGCGTTTGTGGACTCCTCCGCCATTCCAAACCTACAAGGGGTTTTTCTTTTTTCGGATGGGCGTTCCAATTTCAATCCAGGAAAAGTTGCCTATCCATGGGCAGTTCCGTTGTTTCCGGTGGTATTCGACGCGGACTCGATCCAGGAGGTTCAAACGGAAAAAATGAGCATTGCTCTTCATCCCAGCGGTAAATCGGCGAATGGTGTCCTCCACTACCGCAGTGTGGGAAGCAATTCCGATGCACCGACATTGGACCTATTTCAATTAGGCAAACCCCTTTTTCATATGAAGTTACCACAGGTGGCTGGTTCGCAGATCTATCGTTTTAACATGGCATGGGATAATGCGAACTTTGCCTCTGCTTCTGAGGTGCAAGCTATCGTTCAGCCCGGCAATTCGAAAGCTAATTTTGATCTGTACAACGATACCACGGCAGTAAATATTTCTAATGGTCAGAACCTATCTCACCTTTACATTTACAAACCGATTCGCAGCTTGGATGAAAAGGGAATGCTGGATATTCTTTCGAATTCGGATTCGGTACCCATCGTTTTTTTTGGTAGAGATGAATGGTCGACTTTAAAAATAAATGCCAGGGATCAGGTGTGGATTGAAACAGAAACATTGGTACAAAGGAGCGGTCTTTTAAAGTTTTTGGAATCTTGTCCAGCCAAAGTGGTCCTATACTCACGCCCTGGGACGGATTTGAGCCGAACATCTCATTGGCCGTTGGGAACAGGGCAAAATTTTTCTCCCGCTGCTGAAATTCAAGTTTCGCAACAGGCCTCGGAACAATTTCCGGACGAAATTGTGCACCTAAAGGATTTGACCGGCATGAGCCTATTGGCCCCTATAGTTTCAGGAGCTTCAGGAGCTTCAGGAAAATTACAGACTATGGTGGGCTTGCGGGAGGCTGGGAAACAAGGAATGCTGGTAGGGCGAACAGCCCTTTCGGAAAGGAAACGTGCATTGGTTTTCCTACTGCCAAAAATTTGGGATGAGCTGTTTGATCCACAGGCGGATTTTGCCACCCATATTAATATTTCCGCTTACATTCACGCCGTCAGAGCTTTGGCTAATCTGGATGAAGGTGCTATAAGAGTTTCCTGTCCCAGTAGGGCCTTCCATATGGTGCCTTTCGATCTGGAATTTCTAATGCCGGAATCCTGGTCTCCAGTGCCAAACTCAACTGGCAGCGCGGCAAAGGCTCTTCAGCTAAACGTGGTAAGTACCGCCTCGAAACGGGCGTTTCCCATGGCTACCAATGAAAATGGTCGCAAGTTAAATTTGCACGGTCTCAGTTTGCCAGAGGGAAAATACTCCTTAGTCTTGGCAGAGGGAGAAAATATTTTGTGGAAAGACTCAATTGATGTGGCTCCCAGGATAGCGTTGGAGCTGGCCAATATTGGTTTTGATGAATCGGCATTGGCTGAAGCAGCCGCCCAATCCGGTGGCCGGATATTGCTTCCCGAAACCTCTAAAGCGCCAAGTATCCATTCCGCCAAGGTAACATCCCTATTACCTGATCTACCCTCCGCACAAACACGTATGGAAAAAACCAAAACTTTCCGGCTGTATAATTCGGTTCCCGCTTTCTTAGCTGTGTTTCTGCTTTTGTCCATAGCCTGGTTACTGCGGAAAAAGTGGGACCTTGACTGAGCTGCCCAAAAGTGCATTAGTAATTCTTCTGTAATTTCCTGCTTCACAGCCTTTTCCAATGAAACACAGGCCTAAACGGGCTTTGGCACCGGTTTTTGTTGAAATATTGTTGCGATATTCCGGGTAATAATGGTAGATTTTGGGTAAAATTGGTTTACAATGGCTAACATCTCAAATACCATCAAATTAGAGTCTTTCATTGGGAAAGCGACGGTGGCGATCGACCTCACCGGCCGGACGAATTTTCCCAAAGACTTTCGAAAGATTTTGCGGGAAGAGGCGGGCGGCCAGGTCATCGTAACCATTGGCGAAGGCCACACGTTGGCACTTTATCCGCTGAATGAATGGAACGCGTACATTCAATATTTGGAAAGCCTTGGTCGCGGTCCAGATGTTTCCAAGTTCCGTATGCGCATTACTTCCATGGCAAAGCTTTCGGTATTGGACGGACAGAATCGAATCACTTTGACAGCGGAGCAAATGGCCTATAGCGGAATCAAATCCGAAGTGACTTTTGTTGGAGATGGCAAACGCGTAAGGCTTTGGGCCCCTGAAAAATTCTTGAAAGAAATTGAAGTTGTCTCGCAGGAAGATGAAAAGAAATTTGAGAACTGGTTCTAATGGACGCGCAGCAAAAACCGGTTCGTGGCGGGCACGGCTACCATACGCCCGTCATGGCCGATGAAGTCACAAAGTATATGGTCCTCAATCCGGACGGACTTTACTTGGACGCCACTTTGGGTGGTGGTGGTCATTCCACCAGGATTTTAGCGTCCCTAGGTTCCCAAGGCCGACTGGTTGGATTGGATAGGGATTCGGAAGCCGTGGAAATATCCCGTGGAATATTTTCTCAGGACAGCCGTATGCGCATTGAGCACTCGGAGTTTTCCCGATTGGGCGAATTTTGTTCCGAGGGTAGTTTGAGCGGGGCACTTTTTGATCTCGGCGTCAGTTCCCGGCAGCTCGATGCCAAGGCTCGTGGATTCTCTTATATGGCTGGAACGCCGCTGGATATGCGCATGGGTAGCCAAGGACCCGATGCCGGTGATTTGCTTAAAAACTGGGATGAATGGGAATTGTCCAGCATTCTTCGACGCAATGCCGACATCGATCAGGCGCGTCGTCTGGCCCGGACTTTGGTTGCCGAGATTGAAGCTGGAGCGGAGTTGACCAGTGACTTGATTCGGAAGGCCGTGGATCAGCTTCCCGGCATACACGGAGACAATCGGAATAGCCTATTGGCAAGGGTGTTTCAAGCCATTCGTATGGAAGTCAACGACGAAATGGGGCAGGTGGAGGCGGGATTGAAAGCAGCTGTGCGCGCGCTGGCTCCCGGTGGCCGACTCTGCGTACTCAGTTATCACTCCGTGGAAGATCGCAAGGTCAAGGAAACCTTGGCAGGATTCGAAAAGGATTGCTTGTGCGCGTCCAATCTTCCCGTCTGTATGTGCGGCGGCTCCAATCGAAAGTTGCAAAAAGTGTTACGCAAACCTGAGTTGCCCACTCAAGCGGAACGCGATCGAAATCCACGGGCGCGCAGCGCAAAGCTCCGCGTGGCGGAAAGGGTTGGAACACCGTGAAGCTTAGGGGAATAATCGGAATATTTTTTCTTGTCTTGTGCTGTGCCGGTGTCCTTGTCGCCCATGTGTATAAGCAAAACACCTGGGTGCGCCTTTCCATGGCAACCATTAAAATCGGCAAGGCCAAGCTGCAATTGCTGAATGATATCGCTCTCTTGGAAGTTGAAGTAGGCAGTCTCAAGAAGCCGTCTCGCATTGAAACCTTAGCCAAAGGACGATTCGGATTGGAATACGGAAACACTCCCATACTTGTCTATCCCGAAGATAAGGGGATTGTGGAGCCGCATGGCCCGCAAGCCGGGAAGGTGGCATGGTGAACAAAAGAATTTTGACGCTGGGTTTTTTTCTGGCGCTGGCATGGTTGGGCATGCTGCTGCGAGTCGCGTATGTCCAAGTTGTCAAGTCCGGCTACTACCAGGCCATGGCCTACTCGCAAAGCATCCAAAGAAATGTGGTAGCGCCAAAGCGTGGGGAAATTCTGGATCGCGCATTCAAAAAGTTGGTTGTGAATGCGGAAGTCGAATTGGAATCGGGAGCCGGCAGCATAAGCGCGCGCATACGCAAGCTCAATCGAGTCTGTCCGCAAGGCTCCTTGGCGGGGCAGGTGCTGGGAACCGTTGGCAAGGATGGCTATGGCCAGTTGGGCTTGGAATATTTTCTAGACCGAGAATTGCGTGGCACCGATGGTTGGAAGTATATTCGCCATGATGTAAAAAACCATTATTATCCCGGTTTTGGCGAGCGAAGAGAAGACGCCATCAATGGGATGAACGTGGTTTTGACACTGGATTCCAAACTGCAGGAAATTGTCGAGTTGGCGCTGGAACGCGGTGTCAAAAAATCGGGAGCGAAACAGGGCATTGCCATCGTTGTCGAACCCTACTCCGGCGATATACTTGCCATGGCCAACTATCCCTTTTACAACCCTAATACCCGTGATGGAGAGGACAAAGATGCCTGGAAAAATCAGGCCGTCGTTAAAGTGTACGAGCCCGGTTCCACTTTCAAGGCTATAACTGCAACTGCTTTGCTGGAAGAAAAATTAATAGGCACCCAAGACACGCTAGATGGTGAGAACGGGGTGTACCAGTTGGCCAATCAAACCATCAAGGACACGCATCCTCGCGGAAGAATCAGTTTCACCGATGCTATGGCCTATTCCAGCAATATCTGTTTTGCCAAAGCCTCGACCCGCCTCAAGGCCGAAACCTTTTACAAGTACATTCGTTCGTTTGGATTTGGGATGAAGTCCGGAGTTGGCTTGCCTGCGGAAGAAAGCGGGGCACTCAAATCCGTAGAAGCATGGAGTAACCGGACCCAAATGACCATCGCTTTTGGTCACGAAATTTCCGCGACACCGATTCAAGTGGCCATGGCTTTTTCGGCAATTGCTAACGGTGGACTTTTAATGAGGCCCCGCATGGTGAGAGGCTGGTCGGATGCGGCCGGCCACACTGTAGAGGAGGTTCAACCTAAAACCGTTCGCCGAGTCATGTCCGAAAGCACGGCAACCGTGGTTAAATACATGCTGACCGCAGTTATCGAATACGGAACTGCGGCAGACATTCGTACGGATCGAATAACCCTAGCCGGAAAAACCGGTACGGCGGAGAAAATTGATCCTGTGACAGGCCGTTACGTCCATGGTTTGTTCAATTCCTCCTTTATTGGCATGGCTCCGGTCGATCACCCGGAGTTGGTTTGTCTTGTTGTAGTGGACGAACCTTCGCAGCTGAAATATGGCGGCCAAAGCGCAGCACCCATTTTTCGTGAGATAGTGGATCGATTATTGGCCAATCCGGATTATCCTTTGGCCCAGAAAGCCAAAAAGTCATTGCAAATTGCGAGTGATTCCGTTCTCGTACCGGATCTTCAAGGTTACCGTATCGCCGATGCGACCAAGCTACTCAACAACAATCGGCATGTGATGCAAACCCAAGGCAGCGGCGACATGGTTGTAGGTCAAGTTCCCTTGCCAGGCACTAGGGTGGCAGCTGGTCAAACGGTAACCCTGTCTTTGGGATTTTTGAATAACAGAGTGATGCCGGACTTGACCAATAAAACCTTGCGGGATGCCATGCTAAAACTCAAGGACCTAGGGGTGGAAGTGGAGTACACGGGCAATGGCAGGATTATTCATCAAGAACCGGCCAGTGGAACTCCCATCCGCCAGGGCGAAAAATGCCAGCTTACTTTAGGTTGGGTGGGCTGATATGCGGCTCTCTGAATTGCTGCGCGAGGCGGGCGTATCGGTCCAATTCCAGGCGGATCCGGAAATCCATTCCGTATGCCTGGACTCACGCAAAGTTCGTCAAGGCGATCTTTTTCTGGCTCTTAAAGGGGCCCAAGAAGATGGATCCAAATATGTAAGCGCAGCTATATCCAGTGGGGCCGTAGCGGTTCTGACTGAAGGGAAAACTCACCCAGCGCTCGATGGCACCACTGAACCTGGTCCTGGAGCGCAAATAATTTCCTATCCTGGGTTGCGAGCCCGAGTTGGAGCACTTTTAAGTGTACGCTATGGACGTCCGGCTGATGGTATGCTCAGCGTTGCCGTAACTGGAACAAACGGCAAATCCACAGTAACCAAATTGGTGACCGGAATCCTGCGGGCTGCGGGCCGCAAAGTTATTTCATTAGGCACCATTGACTATGAAATCGATGGAATTGCCATCCCATCTGAGTTGACGACGCCCAGTCCTGATGCATTCTTTGGGCTGTTGCGCAAAGGGGCCGATGAGGGATGTACGGCTTTGGTGATGGAAATGTCTTCCCACGCACTCAGTCAGGATAGAATTCGTGGAGTGGATTTTTCCAGGGCCATCTTTACCAATTTGACCCGTGATCATATGGATTACCATAAGGACTTCGAGGAATATTACCAAGCAAAAAAAAGGCTGTTCACGGAATATCTGCGCCCTGCTCAGAAGTCCATCTCCTTGGTCGGTTCCGGAATGGCCATCCTCAATGTGGATTCGGAATACGGCATTCGGTTGGGCAGGGAATTTTTAGGTCCAAAGTTGACCTTCTCCCGAGGTGAAGAAAAGGCCGATGTAATGCTTATCGACAGCCGTCTGACATTGGCGGGCACGGATTTCGCCGTGGAATATAGGGGCGAGACGTATCGTTTCAACTCTCGACTAGTCGGAATAATCAATTTGGAAAATCTGCTGGCAGCCGTGACCTTGGGCTTCTCACTGGATTTGGATGCCAGCATAATTGCGCGGGGTTTGGCGGAAATAACCGTATTGGGTCGCAATCAGGTTTTTAATCTGCCCAATGGCGCGTTTGCTGTCGTGGACTATGCTCATACGCCCGATGCACTCCAGCGCGTGCTGGCCAGTCTAAAGCCATTGACATCAGGAAATTTGGTTTGTGTTTTCGGTTGTGGCGGGGATCGCGATCGAACCAAACGTCCACTTATGGGTGGTATCGCCGAAGCGTCCGCTGACCGCGTCTATTTAACCAGCGATAATCCTCGATCCGAAGAACCTCGATCCATTTTGACGGAAATCCTTTCTGGGGTAAAACATCCGACTCGGTTTAATGTTATCGCCGACCGTCGTGAGGCTATCAACCAAGCCTTGGCTTCCGTCGTATCCGGGGATTGCCTATTGATTGCCGGAAAAGGCCATGAAGACTACCAGATTGTGGGTCGGGTCAAACAGCATTTCAGCGACCAAGAGGAAATCCTTACATGGGTGACGCGTCAGTCCAAGGGGAGTGACCATGGAGCTTAGTTTGAACGAAATGGCCAAAATGCTAGGCACTAAGATTGTTGGCCCGGCCCGGTCGGTAAAGGCGGTTCGCCTGTGCACGGACTCCAGGGCGCTTAAACGTGGTCAGGTATTTTGGGCCCTCAAGGGCGAGAATTTCGATGGACATGCATTTGCAAATAAAGTTTTTACCCAAGGAGGGTGTGCAGCCGTGGTAGATGAACAATGGTTGAGACAGAATGGTCAAGCCGTCAACGTGTATGTTCCGGTTGGGGATACTAATGCAGCTTTATTGCACTTGGCCCGGGAGTATGCCAATAAATTTCGCATTCCTAAAATCGCCATCACAGGATCCAACGGCAAGACCACGACCAAGGATATGCTCGCGCAGATCCTGGCGAAAGCAGGGCCCACGGTGTCTACGCAGGGCAATTTCAACAATCAAGTGGGTGTGCCATTGACACTGTTTGAATTGAAACATTCGCACCGATATGCGGTCATTGAAATGGGCACCAACCACCCCGGCGAAATTGGACCGCTCTCGGAGGCCACTCGTCCTTCATTCGGCGTCATCACTAATATTGGGTACAGCCATTTGGAGCATTTTGGATCAAAGGAAAATGTTCGCATTGAAAAGTTGGCGATTACCAAGGGCTTTCAAGGAAAGGGCACACTTTTTCTAAACGTGGATGATCCCTTATTGGCGCAGGTCAAAGGAAATTCTCGTTACAAATTGGTGACCTACGGAATTGATTTTGGACAAATTCGACCCACCGATCTCGCTTTTGGCCCAGACGGCTGCGCATCTTTCAAGATCGGCCGTACGTTATTTCAATTGCAAGTACCGGGTCGCCACAATGTATACAATGCCTTGGCTGCAATTGCTGTAGCTAGTCAATTACGCCTACCCAAAGCCTTGATAGCCAGTGCTTTACGGGGCTTTATGGCAAGTAAAAACCGCATGCAGGTCAAGAAACTTCCGGGCTTAACAGTACTCGATGATTGTTACAATGCGAATCCCTCCTCGTTGCGATCCGCATTGTCCACATTGGGTAGCTTACAAGTTAAGGGGCGTAGGATTGCCGTGCTCGGAGACATGCTCGAATTGGGTGAGGAATCCGCCAACTTGCACAAGGATATCGGACCCTATTTGGTTGAAATGGGTGTCGATGAGCTGTTCACCTTTGGAAATCTCAGTCGGCATATCAATGCCGGTGCACGCGAAAAGGGTTTGCCTCGGGAACGGGCGCGCCATTTTTCCGATTTCGATTTGATGAGCCAGGAACTTTTGAATTTTTTGCAACCCGGCGATGCGGTATTGGTTAAAGCATCAAGAGGAATGAAACTGGAAAGAGTTTATGAATTCTTGCAAGGCAAGGCTAAAGCCGGAGCCTTACGCAGGGAAGAAAGAATCTAGGGCTACACTTCACAATAGAGAGGTTAGTTGCTTATAAATGAAAAGCTTACGCATTGATATGATTTTGCTTTTAGGGGTGCTGGCCCTGGTTGGTTTTGGCATTGTGATAATTTATAGTTCCTCTGCAGCATTTGCCCAGGCACGTGGTTTTCCGGACTCGTATTACCTCGTAAACCATATCAAGAAAGTGATCATTGGATTCGCCGCTTTTTTAATTGGCCTTAGCGTACCCTATCAAACTTGGGAGAAGGCTTCTAGGCCCTTGATGTTTTTAGCCTTGGCCCTGCTCGTTATAGTCGTCACGCTTGGCTTGGCCGCCCATGGTGCGCGTCGCTGGATTAGCATTGCAAGTTTTGGTCTACAGCCTTCTGAATTGGCTAAGGTTGCCTTGGTGTTTTTCATGGCTCGACTGCTGACTGCCAAAGAAGAAATTATGGGTTCTTTTTGGAAGGGGCTTATCGCTTCACTAGCCATGGCTGTATTCACCTTTCTCCTCATCTTGAAACAGCCGAATTACAGTACGGCGGCTACCGTTTTGGCAATTGCCGTAGCCATGGTATTTGCCGCCGGTTGTCGCATTCGCCATTTATTATTTATTGGATCCTTTGCCTTACCTGCCTTAGGCGTCCTCATGGTCAGCAGCCCCTACCGAATGAAGCGGGTGATGGCTTTTATCAATCCTGAAACAAATCTCGCCAGTTCCTATCAAAGCCTGCAAGCTTTGATAAGTCTAGGCAATGGTGGCATTTTTGGAACTGGACTAGGTACCAGCACGCAGAAGCTGGGATATTTGCCGATGCCATTTACGGATACCATTTTTTCCATTCTTGGCGAAGAATTGGGTCTTCTGGGTACGACCCTCTGTTTGGCCTTGTTTGCCTTGGTCATCTGGCGAGGCATGCGTGTTTCCTATTACTGTCCCGATCGATTCGGTAGTTTAGCCGCCTTGGGCATAGTTGTCTCTTTGGCGGTTAATGTGATTATGCATGTCGGTGTTTGTGCCAAGTTTTTCCCTACTACCGGCCAACCGTTGCCGTTTGTGTCCTATGGCGGCACGGCATTGTGCGCGGGCTTGTTTGCCATGGGTGTATTGCTGAATATTTCCGGCCACTCATTGGAATCGATCCCGGAATCGTGGCGCACCAATCCAAAGAAATGGCAGCTCTTGGCTGGAGCAGGAAAGTCGCGTCCCGGTGCGAAGTCGAGTCCCAGCGCGAAGTCGCCTCCCAGCGGGCGCGTCCGTCGGGAAAAGGTTGCAGCATGAGACCCAGTCTACGCTTCAGCAAGCTTCATTTTATCGGCATCGGCGGCTCAGGCATGAGTTCTATGGCGGAAGTGTTCACTGCTTGGGGTTTTGAAGTGACAGGTTCTGACCAACAGGCCGGGGAGACGGTTGATCGCCTCAGGAGCCAGGGTATGGGCGTGGAGGTGGGTCATCGCGCGGCCAATGTGGGTATGGCCGATACTGTGGTTTATTCCTCAGCCGTTGCCGCTGAGAATCCGGAATGGGTCGAAGCAAAAAAGCTGGGAATCCCAACCATCAGGCGGGCAGAAATGCTGGGAGAAGCCTTGCGTGGAAAATATTCCTTCGGCGTTGCTGGCACGCATGGAAAGACGACGACGACGACAATGTTGGGTCGAATTTGGCGCACTGCGGGTAAGGACCCGACCTTACTTGCCGGTGGCACAACGCGTGGTGAAAACTTGTCTGCGGTGGCTGGGTCGGGGCTTTTGTTCATTTTTGAGGCGGATGAATACGACAAGTCTTTCCTTGCCATGCGGCCCACCTCCGCCATCATTGGCAATATCGACTCCGATCATCTCGATTGCTACGGGAACCTGGCTGGGGTTCGCGATGCCTTTGTACGCTTCGCCGAGTCGCTTCCCTGGTATGGATTGCTGGTTCTAAACTGCGATGATGAGGGCGTGGCTGCAATTTTACCGCGGCTGACCAGGCCTGGAATACGCCTCGCCACATACGGATTTTCACCCGCTGCCGAGTACCGGGCCGTCAATTTGCGTTCAGTCGGTGCGCGCTCGATTTTTGGCTTGGAATACAAAGGTGTACAGCTCGGTGAAATCAGTTTGTCTGTGCCTGGTCAACATAATGCTTACAATGCCATGGCAGCGGCGGTTTTATCCTTGGAAGAAGGTTTGTCATTCGAGGAAGTGGAACAAGGCCTGAATGGGTATCAGGGTGTAAAGCGTCGTTTGGAATTCCGGGGCAGTAAGGGTGGCGTTCAATTTTATGACGATTATGCCCATCATCCAACGGAAGTGGCTGCGGCGTTGCAGGCGATGCGCACATTGGGAACCGGTCGCCTAGTAGCCGTTTTCCAACCTCATTTGTACAGCAGGACCCAGCAACTCTATCGGGAATTTGCCGAAGCCTTCAAGGCATGCGACCTACTTTTTGTTACTCAGGTTTATTCGGCCCGTGAAGCTCCAATTTCTGGAGTAGAAGGGAATCTTATCAGCGATGCAGCGCAGGCCGAGTACTTATCTCGGGGGCAAGTACACTATGTTGCCGATCCGGCTATGCTGCCAATGCGTATCTCTTCTTTACTGAAAACGGGCGATAGTGTCATCACCATGGGTGCCGGCGATATTGGTTCACGTTGTGGCGCTATCATGGAGGCTTGGGCATGAGGCAAGGCAGAAATTCACAGCGCGCAGAACGGAATGGTAAAGAGGGAGTACGATCTCTTAGGACCGTGCCGGCTATTGCGCCCCGCCGAGGTACCAACTCGAAAAAGGAGGACGATGCCCGACGCGTCAAGCACCGTATTCGACATGTTGGGTGGTTGCGTCGTGCCTTTGTAGCCGTGCGGGCCTTGGTAATCTTGGCAGTCGTAACAGGCGGTTTAGGCGCCGCAGGGTGGGCGGCGTATCGCGCCTTCGATCAAAATGCATTTCTGGTCCTGCGACAAGTTGATGTAGTTGGCAATCATTTGCTTGCCAAGAGTGCGATTTTGGAGAAAGCAGGTTTGGAACTCGGGACTAAACTTCCTTCCGTTCCGGTCTCGGCAGCAAAAGACGCACTGCTGTCCCTGCCCGGTGTAGGCGAGGTTAAAATACGGCGTATCTACCCGTCGCGTATAGAGATAAGTGTCATTGAAAAGGCGCCCGTGGCCATGGGCTTTGCGCGAGAATGGTATGGCATGGCTGCGGATGGGACGCGTATACCTGGACTGGATTGGGGAGAATCGGATGTACCCGTCGTGGATGGATTTGCAAAATTAGATTCAGCACGGCGAGCGATCTTGGGAGCTTTTCTACAAGTGGCCAAGCAGAAATATCCTACCCTCTACGCAAACTTTTCCCAAGTGACGGTACGCGGCGGACAAGAAGCGGAAATCATTTTGCGCGATGGTCGGCTCAAAGTACTTCTGGCTATGGATTCCTCGCCTTCGATGATTTTAAATCCGGTAAAGGCGGATGGTTTTTACCGCAATAAGTCGTTGAATTCATTGGAATTCCTGCAAGCGATGTTGCATCAGCAAGCCGCTGAACTTGAGTCCGGTAAGACGGTTGATCTGCGCGTGGATGGATATGCGTATGTGCGTTGAGATCGCTTCCGGACCTTGCTACAAGCGTCTTGCGGAGGGGGTAAAGTTCATGTTACCCCATCGCCTTTGCATGAGTCAGAGTAGGGATAAAAATTGAATCAGAAAAAGATTGCAGCGGATTTTGGATCTATATTGTTACTATAATTGAAGGAGCTCACATGGCAAACCCAATAGTTGGATTGGACATCGGCACCACGAAGATCGGCGTGATCATCGGCGAGGTCGATGGCAATGGACATTTGAAAATCGTAGGGGTGGGCACCAGTCCAAGTGAGGGACTGCGAAAAGGTGTCGTCGTCAATATCGAGAAGACCGTAAAATCAATTCACCGTGCAGTTGAAGAAGCCGAACTCATGGCCGGTGTGGACGTGGTGTCCGTATACGTTGGCATTGCAGGTGATCATATCCGTTCCATCAACAGCCGCGGTGTCATCGCCGTATCGCGGACGGATAATGAAATCACACGGCAGGACGTAGCCCGTGTCATAGAAGCTGCGCGTGCCGTGGCCATCCCTATGGATCGGGAAATGCTGCATGTCATTCCGCAAGAATTTATTGTCGACGACCAGCCGGGAATAAAAGATCCGGTTGGCATGTCCGGTGTTCGCTTGGAAGGCGACGTGCATATCGTAACCGGCGCCATTACTTCGGCGCAGAATATTTTCAAAAGTGTGGAAAAGGCCGGTCTCAAGGTGGCGGACATCGTACTTGAGCCCTTGGCTTCCTCCTATTCCGTTCTTGAAGACGATGAGCGTGAACTAGGCGCTGCCGTAATCGACATGGGCGGGGGCACCACCGATCTAATCGTGTTCATCGAGGATAGCGTCCGCCATACCGCCAGCATCGGTCTCGGCGGCAAGAATGTGACCAATGACCTGGCAATCGGAATTCGTACTCCCTTGGAAAGAGCAGAAGAAATAAAACGCAATCACGGAACCTGCCTGCGGGCTGGGCTGGAGAATTCCGAATACATTGCCGTGCCTGGTGTGGGAGGACGTGAACAGCGTGAAGTGAGCCGTGCGGTTCTTGCTTCCATTATCGAGCCCAGAATGCGTGAGATATTCACGCTAATAATGCGTGAGCTTCAGAAGAATCATTATTTGGATATGCTGGGCGCGGGCGTTGTCTTAACGGGCGGCGGCGCTTTGATGCACGGGGCCGTGGAATTGGCCGAGCAAGTTTTTGGCATGCCGGTTAAGCTTGGTGTGCCCAAAGGATTCGGCGGTTTGGTGGATTCCGTAGCGACACCTGTCCATGCTACCGGTGTGGGCTTGGTTCAGTACGGCGTTATGCGTTCCAGCCAGAATCGTGATGAACAAATCTTCACACCGGGTGGTGACAAGTTCAAAGATATTCTCAGAAAAATGACGGACTGGGTTAAACAGTATGTTTAGAGTTGAGTAAGGGCAAACCTTCAGGGTATGGAGCAAATATGCAGATTTCCTTCGACGATAGTATTAAGACAGTAGCAAAACTGAAAGTGGTTGGTGTGGGCGGCGCGGGTGGCAATGCCATCAATCGCATGGTCACTTCCGGATTGCATGGTGTGGAGTTCATCGCGGTAAATACGGATGCCATGGCCCTTGAACACAATCGTGCCGATGTTAAAATCCAGATCGGGTCCAAATTGACCGGAGGATTGGGAGCAGGTGCCAATCCTCAGGTGGGCATGCTATCCATGCAAGAGGATCGGGACCGAGTACGCGCCCAATTGGAAGGTGCGGATATGATTTTTATTGCGGCAGGGATGGGAGGTGGCACGGGAACCGGTGCTGCACCCGTGGTTGCGGAAATCGCCCAGGAAATGGGAATTTTGACCGTGGCCGTCGTGACCAAACCCTTTATTTTTGAAGGTGCGGTGCGGGAAAGGAATTCCATTTCCGGACTGGATGCTCTGCGCAAATGCGTGGATACGGTTATCGTTGTGCCGAATCAAAAGTTGCTATCCGTTGTCAGCAAATCGACGCCATTGCGCGAAGCCTTTAAAATGGCCGATGACATTTTAAGTTCGGCCACGCGGGGAATTTCCGAGATTATTTTGAAGCATGGTGAAATACAGGTTGATTTTGCGGATGTGCGTTCCATTATGTCTCAAGGCGGAGATGCCCTGATGGGAACGGGCCAAGCTAGTGGCGAAAACCGTGCTACGATTGCCGCAGACCGGGCCATCCATTCTCCTCTACTTGATAATATCAGCATTTCCGGCGCTACCGGAGTGCTCGTCAACATTACCGGCGGTGAAGATTTAGGTATCATGGAAGTTACCGAAGCCATGAACTTTATTTATGAAGCTATCGGTACGGATACCCAGTCCAATATCATTTTTGGTACCGTGATCAATCCTGATTTTAAGGATGAAATTGCGATCACCGTCATCGCAACGGGTTTCGGTCAAAGCCATACGCCCAAACAGTTTGGATCCCGATTGACTTCGCAAGAAGTGCCAGCCAAACGGCCTGCGCCGGCTTATCCAACTATAGAACCCAAGTCGCCAATTATAGAGACGACCAAAGAAACGGCTTTTGATCGGCCCCCGGTGGCTCCTTCCGAACG
Source organism: Fibrobacteria bacterium (assembly GCA_043721115.1). Taxonomy (GTDB): domain Bacteria; phylum Fibrobacterota; class Fibrobacteria; order UBA11236; family UBA11236; genus Chersky-265. Next base: position 16,613 of record JAYSRH010000570.1, read on the forward strand.
CATCATTGGTTTTCAAGATCGGCCCAAGCCGATGGAGGACTCGCCAATGGCGCGCCCTTTCGTAAAGCCGGGTTCAAAAAGTGGTTTTAATCCCATTCCGGCTACCCCTAAGGACGATGAGATCCGCGTACTGTTTACGGAACCATCCACCGATGCGAGCCGTAAATATG
>JAYSRH010000571.1:0-16748 GCA_043721115.1 Fibrobacteria bacterium
GGATTGGTCGCCGGTGCGCTGGCACATGCCACTGGGTTGTCGAAAATAGACTTAACCCTCCGTGACGACACTTTGGAATCCAGCGTGAGCGTCAATCGCGACGACCTGTTTTATGCCCTTGGTTTTGTGAGAACACCGAAATTAACCCTGTCTGATATTTCAGGCATGTCCGACCGCATTGCTTTTTATTACCAAACCCGGCTCGTCCTTAAATTTGACGGTGTCGTTGCCGATAACATGCGCATACTGGCTTGGCGTAAGCACGGTGAAGATCCTACGCTTAAATTGGACAGCGCATCCCTTTTTGATACCACCATTGTGCTTAAATATGCCTGGCCGATACCGAAGGGGGCCAAAAAACTCGAAGTCTCGGCCAAGCTTTTCGCCGAAGTGCCCGTGCAACAACTCTCGCATGTTCGAATTTTTTATCACGGTCAGGAAATCAGCCATCGTTTTCTGAACCTGGACAACGTCCTGTTTCACCCCCTGGAGCCTGATTCGCTGGAGGCCGCCTATGCCAGGGCGACGCAGCCACCTCCAGCACCGGGAACCGCAGCAGCACAGGACTCCAAACCGGAAGAATCAGTGGTGGCCCGTTTCATAGGCTTAGGCTTTACGCATATTCTGCCCCAGGGCAAAGACCATATTCTATTTGTCCTGGGTTTATTCTTTTTCTCCATTATGCTTCGGCCCTTGCTGGTCCAAGTTACGGCTTTTACCGTGGCGCATTCCCTAACTTTGGGGCTGTCACTGTTCAATATCATTTCGCTGTCTTCAAAAATTGTCGAGCCGCTCATTGCCCTTTCCATTGCTGTGGTGGCTATAGAAAACATTTTTTTCCGAAAAATGCGGCCTTCGCGCTTTCTGATTGTTTTCGGCTTTGGGCTGATTCATGGACTGGGGTTCGCGGGGGTGCTTAGGGAGCTGGGTCTGCCGGAAGGGCAATTTTTGAAAGTGCTGGTCAGTTTCAACGTGGGGGTGGAGTTGGGGCAGCTCACGGTCATTGCTGCGGCGGCAGCCCTAACGGCTTGGATGTGGAAAAAGCCCTGGTATTTAAAACGGGTGGTTATTCCTGCGAGCGCCCTGATTGCGACCATAGGGCTGTTTTGGTTCATTCAAAGAATTCTGTTGCTCCAAGGCTAACGTCGGCCAAATTGTTCGAGAAGTCTAAGTACTTGGCTAATTTGGCAGAAACTTGACCCCCATTTGTAATGGATTAGATTTATAATGATCAGTTAGGTACTAGACAACAACAAACCCGACCCTTTCCATCCGGGAGATGGGCGGCAATCATCATGGAGGAATGCTAATGCTTAAGCCATCTCATCTAAAACCCTTTATCCTAGGTATCGCCCTATTGGCCCTTTGTGCGCCTAAGTTGAGTCAGGCTCAGCCCAAATTCAATTATTGGAAGCTTTGTGATACCTGCGCGTTTGCACCAGCACTCTTGTCTGGTACCGGATTGTACATCGATATCGTCAGCGCCACCAAAAAGCTTTTGCCCACCGCATACCGCTATGAAGTAAACACATCGCTTTGGAGCGACGACGCTAAGAAAACGCGTTGGGTGTTGCTCAACAAGTCTGCCAAGGCAATCGATTATTCCGATACCTCTGATTATTTTGGCTATCCCGATAGCACTGTATTTATTGAACAATTGGCTATCGACACAATTCCCGGAACCCCATCTTCACGGGTTCTCTGGGAGACTCGCATCCTCATCAATCAAAAGGAAGTCTTGGATGAAGTCAAAAAAACCATGACGGATCATTGGTACGGTTTCAGCTACAAATGGAACAAGGATCAAAAAGATGCACAACTGGTAGTTGCCGGTTATTCGGGGAAAAATGATTCCATCAAAATCTGGCCCAATGGATTATCTAAGGCTTCCCGCATGAAGAAATGGATTTTCCCTTCCTCCAATTTGTGCGACCAATGCCATCGTTCCGATATGGGTTACAGCACTCCGGCCTTGCATGCGCGTTCCGTACTTGGATTTTTTACCGCCCAGCTCAATCGTCCCGCGCCGGATTCGGTAGGTATAAATCAGCTGGAATATCTCTTTTCGAAGGGCGTGCTGAAAGGCACCAAACCCGCCAACTGGAATGCTACCACAGTACCCAAATGGGCTCCAATCACAGATGCTACTGCTCCGCTTGAAACGCGTGCCCGTGCATACCTCGCAACCCAATGTTCGGGTTGCCATGGAACCAGAGGCAACGGCGTGGGTGCAGCTGCTATGTGCAATATCAACTTCGATTTCCACAGTATGCCTGTCCTGGGAAAACCCATGGAATTGCGCCATAGATATGCCAGCTCCCGTGGTTTGGACACGGTGGCTCCAAAGTATTATCCCAAAACCGACCTAAACAACAATCCTACCAGTTTAGACTCCATTGAAATTATTCCCTCCTTAGTGGTTCCCGGTTACCCCCAAAAGTCCTTGGTGGTTTTCCGCCAAGAACAGAGAAACGAAGTTCCGGGCGATTTCGGCGGAAACTTCAATCAAATGCCACCATTGGGAACGTTTGAAGTGGATGTAACGGCCATGGACACTGTCAAGAAATGGATAAAGATGATCACCCCCATGGTGGCCCCTAACGAGATTAGAGCGGTCTTTCACCACAACCACCCCGGCCCAGATGCCTACCTGCAAGGCCGTCGTTTGCTGATCTCAAAAGCGGGTATTCAGATGAACGTGACGATGAGTTCGGTGAGTGGTCGCAAAGTGTCACTGCTCAGAACCAACGAAGGCGTATACACTGTCCCCATGGATGTTCCCAAAGGGTTGTATTTGATTCAAGTAGGGTCCACGTCCCTGCTTAGATATTTGCTTTAGACTTAGCCATTTTCAGCCGGGTAATTTAAAAGAGGAAAAGCAGCGGTGCTTTTCCTCGCTCGGCTTTCCCAGCATCCAACAAATACATTCTAAAGCTTCAATCCCTAGCTAGCTTGGTGCGCCAGAGTCTTTTTCCTGGGGTATTAATTGATGACAAAAAGAAATGCCAGGCATAAAAAAAGGAAACCCAGTTGAATGCTGGGTTTCCCAAATCAAAGGATTTTTAAAAAAAGTTACTTGGTCTTTTTTTCCACAGCAGGGGTGGCGGGCGCAGTCGTTGCGGACGGTGTACCAGCTTTGACAGCAGGAGCAGTGGCGGCACCGGCAGTATTGCTAAAGGTCAGCACATACTGAATTACAGCCTCAATCTGAGCAGGCTTTAAAATTGCCTTCCAGCTGACCATTACTGGCGATAAACCCACGCTCTGGCCACCTTCCGTAACCACTTTACGAATTGTTTCGATGGGACGGGTTTTCATGTAAGCGGCATCGGTAAAGTTTCTGGGTTTGGGGTTCAAGGCAGCGGCAGCGGCGCCGTCACCTTTTCCTGTAGCGCCATGGCACGCTAAACAGTTCGCTTCGTAAACCTTTTTACCCGCAGCAACTTGTTCTGCATGGCTAGGGACGGCAGGGCCAGCGGCTAGGGCAACGGATGCCAAGGTGGAAAGGGTTAACGCACCGGGAATAATCGAGAGAAAACGCATATGCTATCCTTTTTTTGAATTCAATTGAACGTGGAAACCAGTCTGATTTATGATACGAAAATTCGAATGGCAAGCCTCGTTAAGAATTTTAACAAGGCGTTCGATTTTAGAAGAAAACGTGGAAGCGACCGATGATTTCGTCTTGATTGGCCGCTAGGTTTTGGGGAATCCCATCGTTTTTACGGTAGTAGACGCCCAATTGGAGGTATGGGTATATAAAGGGCTCAAAACCTACTCCCAATCGGGTTTGGGCGTTTCGGGCCATTGGAATGGAATCGTTCGGCCAGTAATGTTCAAAGGTAAACTTAAAGTTCATGCCAGGTAGAGGCAGTATATCCAATTCCGCATAATCGGCAATGGATTTGACTGGGTCTCTTTTGATCCAATCTCGCTCTGCTAACAAGGTGACCCAGCCCGCAGAAAGACCTCCGAAAACTCCGAAGTTTTGGCTTTTTCCTCGCTCCGCTTTCTTAATTCCGGAAGCAAAGGAGCCGCCGATGCGATAGCTATTCACAAAGGAAAAACCGGGAAGAATGACGGAGCCGACTGTTGAGAGCTGCGTATTGGTGACATTTGCAATCAATGAAACTGGCCCTGGTTCCAGTCCAATTTCATAGCCTAAATCATGGACGTCGTAAGTGTATCCGGATTTAATACGGACAAAGGCGTTATCATCCATGAGCCGGAACCCATAAGGCAATAGCATATTTCCAGCCTTGAAATAGCTGTTAAAGGGGAGATTGACTTTTCCATAAAACTCTCGATTTTGGGCACCAGGAGTCATGGTTTCGTCTAAATACGCGGAAAGAAAATTCTTTACCAAGTCTACATTGACGTAAATATTGCTTTCGCGAATAAGCAAGCCATCTTTAGACGCATTGGCCTTATACCCCATGGTGTGAACTTGTTCCACGCGCCAGTTGGAGCCTATTGAAACGGCATCGTTGAGTTTAGGATCAAAACCAACTTCCTTGCCTTCGTGTGCAGGCTGCGGGAGCATCAACTGAGAAAAGATGTTGCCAAAGTCAGTGCGCTTGCCACCACCGGTGCTATTGACATGGCATTGGCTGCATTTGAATCCAGTGCGCACAGCAAAATAGGGCTCAGCGGAAGCCAAGCCGGTAAAAATACTCGCTGAAAAGAAAGCGAGGTGCAGGCCTTTTAGCAATGACATGGTTTTTCCTTGGTGGTTGATCTTCATGGTAGCGCACCTTCCAAAATCCATTTCTGAATGGTGTCAATATTTGCTTGAGGTAGCTTGGGTAGGCCGAGCGGCATAGCGTTTCCATACATGCGACTGAGGTCTGTAGTATCGTATCTAACGGCAGTATTCGTTTTTGTTTGCAATTTTTTTAACAACATGGAGCTATCAGGTTTACCCGCGACGACGCGCTTCCAACCAGGTGCACCTGTTGCAAGGGTTTGGTTGGCAACCAGTTTGTCCACCAAATTTTGTAGGGCTTTTGAGCTTGTTTCCATATCTAGAATGGAACCCGCGGAGCCAGCGGCAGCATGGCAGGTAATGCAATTTGTTTGAATAATTGGCCAAACGGCAGTAGCAAAGGAAGTTTTGGCAACGGCTCTCGGGCAGCCTGCGGGTTTAGGAACCAGAGTGCAGCTATCTACGGTCACCACGGCACACATTGGGGAGCTCGGATTTTTGAGGCATGTGCTGGTGGTACAGGCTTTGGAGGTGGGGCCAGCAACGCAAGGATCAACGGCTACCACCACAGGCTTACCATTGCTGTCTAACCCCACACCATCACCGGCCTTCAAGCAAGCGCCCAGGCCAACCAGGACGGCCAGGCCGGAACCGATTAGGAATAATTTCCGTTTTGACATCATATCCTAAACTCCTATAAATAGCTGATTTGGAACGGTACAAAGCTCTTCTTTAGGATAGAAATTAAAGACCAAATGTCAAGCAGATGCCCCGGCTCTGGAGCCGTAAGTTTGCGACAAAATGTCCTCGACAAAAGACCTGTATTTTCATCAAGCGCAGTCCGGTTGATCACACTACTCGTTCGCAAACACACCTAATTCTTGGGGTTCATTTGAAGAGTCGTTCTGTCTACTAGGCGCTTTTTAGGCAAAACATAAGGTTTTTGTGTTTTTCTGCGTTCGCAAAGAAAGAACGATTTGTTGATCGAATCGCGACCGCCGTTTCTTGGTACGTGATATATTAAAAAGCAATGGGGCCATTATCACCGGATGTCAGCGCATATATGGACTTCCGTACTTTCCTTAAGGATTGTTACGAGGACCGAAAGCGCCAGAATCCAAAATTCTCGCATCGATACTTTTGCAAAAAGGCTGGATATGGATCCTCGAGTGCATTTGCCGACATCTTAGCGGGTAGGCGATCACTTTCTTCCACCGCGGCATTACGCTTGTCGCGTGCGTTGGAGCTGAACAAGGATGAAGAGGAATACCTCTTGCACCTGGTTTCTTTCAACCAAGCCGGCAGTCTGGAATTGAAAAACCTGCATTATGCAAAATTGTTGGCCATGAGCAAGATCCAGCTGAACGTTATTTCCGCGGATAAGTACGAATACTTCAGCCAGTGGTACCATGCGGCGCTGCGTGAGTTGCTCTACTTCACGGATTTCAAAGATGACTATAAGAGCCTGGGCCGAAAGTTGAATCCGTCCGTCCCCACCTCCCAAGTAAAAAAGGCGATTGGACTTTTGGAAAAGTTGGGCATGATCGCCAAAGACGCCCAGGGATACTATCGGCAAACCGCCAACTTAATCAGTTCGGATGATCTGGGAGAATCCCTGCACGTAGAAAACTTCCAAACTGCAACCATGAAACTGGCGATGGAATCCTTGGATAGGCACTCCAAGGATGCCCGGGATATATCGACTTTGACAGCTACGCTATCCGCGGAAAGCGTCGAAAAAGTCAGGGCGGCCCTGAAAACATTGCGAAAATGCGTCCTCACTTTGGCGGAACAAGACAAGCAGGTCGATAGAGTGATTCAGTTAAACATCCAGATGTTCCCGCTGACTCAAATTTGAAATGACTCTGACTGGAGGAATGCGATGTCGAACAGAAGACGGCTTTTGCAATGGTTGAGTAACGTCAGCCTGGTGCTGGGATTTTTTTCGGTTTTGGTTCTTTGTGGTTGTGAAGGGAGTGCGACACAAACAACCAGTGGCCAGGGGTTACATGGAATTTTGGTGGATGGAGAGGGAAAGGCTGTTCCTGGTGCTCATGTGAAAGCATGGCATGTGGCTTCCAGCCCTAATGACCTTAACAACAACGTGGATGCCGGAATCGCCTCCAGTGCGGAAACGGATTCATTGGGCCACTATTCTATTCAGGGTTTGGATGTAGGCATTTACAATATTTCGGGCGAGGGTGGTAAAAAAAAATCAACCCTATTTATTCCGCGTGTACGGTATGTGGATGCAGCTGTAGATTTGGGCCGAGACACTTTGCTGCCCGCCGGGACCATCACAGGAACAGTTGTGACGGAAGGTCGTGGCCTGGTCGCAGTATTTTGTTATGTGCAGGGTTCGGCATATATTGCCATGACGGATTCCGTGGGCATGTTTACGCTGAACGGTATACCTATGGGTGTCTATAGGTTGAACTACAGTATGCGTGGATATGAACCTGTTGTGGATAGCCCGGTTACAGTTGTTTCCGGAAAGACAACATCGCTTTCACCAAAATCAATGAATAAATATAGGCCTATAGGTCCCACAGCACCGACAGTATTGTCTGCTAAATATGATACGCTCACGGGTCTGTTTTCCATGATTTGGAGTCGGGTCCAAAAAGAAAAAATCGCCAGTTATACTTTGGAGTACTTTCCAGCCGGGCATCCGGAATTTGCCGAAGCGTCCCAGATACGCGGACTGACAGACACGATTATAGAAAGTTATTTTCCGAGAAGTTTTTTCCTTCAAGTGTACCGGCCCGGTGAAGATCCCTTCCCCTTAAATGTTTTCAAGTTGGAATACCAATACGGCAAGGAAGCTGAACTCACCATGGAATTCCGGATTCGTTCCGTCGATTCATCAGGAAATATCAGCCGGTACCAGGAAAATTCAACCGAGCTAAGTATGCCTAGGCCAGAGGCTTTGGACAATCCCGTAATGCTGGAGCTTGCTGAAGGGGATATAGAAACGATTCAATGCCGAGACACACTAGTATTTCTGGTTGGATTTCGGAAACCGGTGTCCACTAGATATGACATCAACTGGTATGCAGGGTTCCAGAAACGACCCGTGGCTGGAAGCTTGACCGGCACGGGACCTTGGATATCAGGAAATATCACGCCAATGCTTTTACAATCCCATCCGGACACCTTGAAATGGTCGAAGAATGATATTTGGGCCAACCGGCTAGTCTATTACTCCGGCAATGATTCCATCAATATGGATACCGGCAGTGTTGCCATTGACCTTAATCTAAAGGGCTGGCAAATCAAGGACCCAAGAAGAATCGACTTCGGCGTCGACAGCAATGGCTGTTTTAGACTGCATAAATCGTACCGACCAAAAGGGAAACCCGGAGACCCGTACTGGTGGCAGTATTGATGGATGCTGCTTGCGTTGCCGTTCGCAATTAAAGAACGGTTTGTTTTTTGGAATGAAACTTTTGCTCTTTGAGTCGCCTTATACTAAAGAGGCAGCAATCATCAAGGAGAAATGCACATGCTCAAAACATCCTATCGGAAAATTATTACTCTCTCCGCAGCCTTTATAACACTTACTGCGATCACAATAAGCAAAGCCCAAGCCCAATCCGGATTCAAATATTGGACGCTGTGTGACACATGCGCCAATGCTCCCAAACTTTTATCCGCCACGGGGCTGTATACAGATATTGTCAGCGTTAAAAAAAGGCTTTTGCCAACGGCCTATCACTACGAGGTGAATTCTCCGCTATGGAGCGATGACGCCAAAAAAATGCGCTGGGTCTTGCTCAAACCAGGCACGACCATCGAGTATTCTGATGCATCGGACTACTACGGTTATCCCGATGGTGCCGTGTTCATCAAACAGTTTGCCATCGATACCATTACCGGTGTCGCTTCTTCACGTGTACTTTGGGAGACGCGCCTGCTCATCAACCAGAAAGAAGTTTTGGACTCGGCCCAAAATACCATGACCGACCATTGGTACGGTTTCAGTTACAAGTGGAATAAAGATCAAAAAGACGCTCAACTTGTAGAAGCCGACTACAATGGCATGAGAGACTCCATTCGCGTCTGGCCCAACGGCACGGCCAAAGCATCCCGCATGAAAAAATGGGTTTTCCCTTCCGCCTACTTGTGTGCAAAATGTCATCGCACCGATATGGGTTTCAGCACACCGTCTTTACATGCGCGCTCCGTGCTTGGATTTTTCACTGCGCAGCTCAACCGTCCTGCTCCTGATTCGGCCGGTGTCAATCAACTCGAATATTTATTTGGAAAAGGCGTCCTTACGGGTAGAAAACCAACCTTCTGGAATGCTGCGAGTGTTCCGCGCTGGTACCCATTCGATGACGCTACGGCCCCACTGGACACGCGGGCACGCGCCTACCTTGCCGCCAACTGCTCCGGCTGCCATGGCAAAAGGGGCAATGGGGTGAGTGCTGCCGAAATGTGCAATTTAAATTTCGATTTTCACACCATGACACCGCAGATGGAATTTCGCCATATGTATGCCAATCCCCGTGGTCTGGATACCTTACTTCCAAAATATTATTCCAAGAATGACTATGGAAACAATCCCGAACATTTGGATACGATTCTAATCCAGCCCGGCATTGTGGTTCCCGGTTACCCTCAGAAGTCCCTGGTGGTATTTCGTCAGACGCAACGAAATGAAATGCCCGGCGAATATGGCGGTAATCCCAATCAGATGCCGCCAAACAGTACGTATTCCACTTTTGAGGTCAATACAATGGCCATGGATTCCATTTCGAAATGGATCAAAACCATGTCCGGAATTCCTTGTCCTGAATGTGTTACAGGAGATTTCAATCACCGGCGTCAAATTCAATCCGTGGCCCAGTTACAGGGCCGTCGCTTGCTGCTTTCCAAGGCAGACGCTGACAGTAAAGTGTCCATGAGTTCGGTCAATGGCCATAAGGTACTTCTACAAAAAAGCGGTGTAGGAGAATACACTGTGCCTGGGGATGTTCCTAAAGGGCTTTACTTGATCCAAATAGGAACCAGGTCCATGCTCAGGTATTATTTCAGAGAGGAATAGAAGACAAACTTTTTTTCGCCCGGTTTCACATTCAGTCCATCAAAAGATTTTGCCCCTAGGTTTGCGCCTGCAGCATTATGGGCTTCCACCGAAATGGAATGCACTCCCGGTTGAACCGGGATGCGGGCGATCTGGACTGAGCGTGGTAACAAAAACCAGTTGCGGGTATCCGCTTGCTCCAGCTGATCGGAAAGCAGATCGGTTCCAATATTCAAAATTAAATTTGCTATTGGATTGCCGCCCGATATCGCTGACTTGGTTTCCTCTGCCGCGAAGGTGCGCAGTACCACGCGGATGACGGTGCGAGTGAGAATAGAAGCGTGATTGGCATCGAGATCCTGGGTCAGCAGGGGATAAAGATCGGTTAGCGCTTCCGTGCGGACGGGATTGGGAGATGCCTCTCCTGCCACGGTAAAGAATCGCGTTTGCATGGTTACATCTTTAATCGAAGGCAAGGCAAATTTAACATGGAAGGTGGTGCCCGAGCGCGTCTTTCGTCCTTGGCGGGCAAGGTTGATTTGCGAGGCTGGTAAACCAGGAGCCGGCAAGACTTCTGTAATCACTTCTCCCTTGGGATTTTGATAATGGATGACAAGTACGCCATCTCGTTCATACGTGCCCCAAAAGACAGTTTGCCCCAAAGTTGGGCTTTGACCCGCGTATCCAATGACGATGATTTCCGATCCGGATGCATTGCTTTCAACGGCCGACGCATTTTCCAAACCGAGGTCCTTGATATCATCCTTGCGGTCCACGGATTTTAGTGTGGCCGCAGCTTGATTGGCGACGGACGGCGGCAGGGGTATGGATCCATGCTGGTAGGCTTTTACGGATTGATACATGGATATGGCTGCATCGTCCCTTTGTTTCCCAGCTTGATAGAGGATGGCGGACAAATATCGGAACATGCCATCGTCTACGTAAGCCTTTTCATCCTTGCCTGCTTTGCGTTTGACCTCATCAAGAAAGAGCTGCGCTTGCCGCGCTTCCACCATGGCATCATCGAGCTTACCCAAGGCCAAATAATCGAAGGCTAGAAATTCATGCAGCAAGACAATTTCATAAGGCTTGCCACGATAGGGCCGGACATTGTCATTGACCAAAAAAGAGGCGGCTTCATTGGTCACGGACTTGGCGAAAAGGTCATCATGAATGCTCACCGCTTCACTCAGGGCTTGAATGCTGGAATCGTATTTTCCGGAGTAATGATAGAGGACGCCCAGGTCCATCAAATACAGGAGCTTGCTCTCGTTGCCATAAAGAGATTTATTCTTCTTGACCTGCGCGAGGGCATTGGCGTAATTCTCTTGACGGGCTTCGGCGGCAATCTTCTGGAAACGCAAAAGACTGCGATCCGCGCAGCCTTGCAGAAGCCAGGCGGAGACACTCAGCGTGAGAATCCATTTTATACCGGAGGCTGGCACGGGAAGGGAATTACAGATTAGGTTTAGAACTTAGTCTCACTGCGTTCGACAAATTTTTTGATTTTCTTATCGCCGATCCAAAGTTTTTTGTGGGTTTCCATCTGTACCAGTTCGAGGTTTATCTGGTAGAAGACAACGGCCTTGCCGCCTTCTTGATCGACAATAGAATTGAGTTCGCCAATCATCATCAGCTCAGCTCCCGATTCTTCTCCCGCGTCTTGTCGAGTGCCCGCAGAGGAATGGGTCGATTGATCCTCTTTCTCATCGCGCAGCTGACCGCGTTCGGCTTTGTTGGCTACGAACTCGACCTTACCGCTGTTAATAAGGGAACGCTGGATATCGTTGATGAATGTTTCGGTGCTGATGTGCTCATGACTTTTGTTGCGAATTTCTCCGACCACGACGGTGGGCGTTTTCTTATCGACCGCGTATTTGTTGTACCATCCCCCGCTCAGGGCGTCCTTCACCATCTCCTGGGCTACGAGCCGGGAATCAGTGTCATTCCACTTGCCGGACAGGTCAATGGTGGAATCATGCGTGACGCGGGTAACCTTGGTGGAACAGCCGGTTATCAAAAAAGCAGCCATCACCGTGCGGATTAAATCTGTATGGAATCGGGTCATGGGACCTCCTATGGCGTAAAATTTGAACTAAAAAGGGATTTTCCCTGCTAATGCGAAAAATATACATTCTAACCGTGGGACAGACCTTAAACGGATGTCGTGTTCCATAGCGGATTAACGCTTCTGATGCGTCGATCCGCTACGGGATTCAAAAGACCCGGTCATATCGCCTCTGGCGGTGAATCAAGGAGATAAAATGCGAAATGGTACCGTATCGACTTTGGCACTGATGGCAAGCTTGTGTCTTACCCTAAATGCAAATAGCGCTGAATCCAAGGATAGGGTGGAAAGGAAAACCATTACCCTGATCAACGCAGAAGGCAAGGCGGACGGAAGTACGGAAATCAGCCGTGAGGCGATAAAGGAATGCATCGTGTCCCTGCCTAAAGTCGAGGCGTTGGAGCCGGAAGTGGTATCGGACTCGCGGTTCTTGAAGGAGATCGGCGGCGATGTAGCCAAGAATGATTGGGTTAAAATCTTTACGGCGAAGATCACGGTCAATTACATGGTCTACCACAAGGACATGCTGATAGTGGCCACCAAATCTGTGGAAGGCAAAGAGCCGACCTTAAGAGAATTGGAAAAGCATTTGCCTAAGTCGCAGGAGTTCCTGTCGAATCCGGCGGATGGGGATACGTTTGCGGGACGATCCAATCGGCAATATTATTTTACGAAGTCCGAGGACGCGGTGAAGGATGTGCGCGCGCGGGCTTTGGTTTGGCTGAAGCAGCAGGGGCCTTTGGTTTGTTCTGACGCTAAATAGATAAGAGGGGGTCGCTGGGGGTGGGGGGCTGGAAATGTCGCTCTGCCCAGTCGCTTGTGTTTGCTTTGGTTCTGATGGCATCCCTGCCCTGGCTGCGAGTCTGCTGCGGGATTCGCAATGCGGAGTTTGCTCCGAGTACCCCGCAGCTGCTCATTCCCGCTTTGTTTGGGGCCGCGCTTGGTGGGCGGCGCTGATTATTTCCAGCCCCCCACCCCCAGCGACCCCGTCTCGACTGTGTTGGTATCGGAGAGCTACAGGCACCGATTGCGTTTAGCGGTTGGCGGGGGCGAAGTGAAGATAAGCGAAGATGAGCAGAGATGAGCGGAGAGGCGGAGGAAGGACGGATATGCGAAGATGGGGATGGCTTTGGAATGCGCGTCCCGCTGGGCGGGACGGATGGGCTGTGGGGTTTAGTATTTGAGTTTGCGGACGCTGGTTTTTCGGAGGGGGCTGGAGAAGAGTATTCCTACATCTAGTCCTATGCCTCGGTCACCGGCGTCGTTGGCGACGATGTGGAAGGGAACTCTAATGCGTAGTTGGAGTTCGTCGAGGATGTCGAGTAGCATTCCGACGTGGACAGTACCGGAGGCTCCGATGTCATGTCCGAAATCGGTTCCGGTTTTGTCAAAATAGCGGAAGCCGCCGCCTGCGCCGACAAAGGGTTGGAAGGAACCGGCGCCCATCAGGTAATCGATGGACATTTCTCCGCCCCAATTCTGGCCAGGTACCAGCCAGTCGATGTCGAGGCCCATATTCCATCGTTCTGCAAAGGTGATGGACTGGATGATGGACATTTTTAGGAAGGCGGGACTTTCTTTTTTCAACTCCGGGTTGAGCGCTGTAATCACACCGCCTCCAAATCCGAAGCTGTAGGGCGAAAGGGAAACGCTGGTTGTTTCGGGGGTTTCCGCCAAGTTTACGTTTTCGGCGTGGAGGGCTTGTCCTGATAGGGCCAAAGTGGCGATAAGGCAAAGGATGCTTTTTTTCATGGGTACTCCTTGTGTGCGACTCTTCCAGGTAAAAATACAATCTAGTCGCCCTTAGGCCAGGTTTATAATCCGGCAGTCTTGGATTTTAGGGCTTAATTTGAATAGACGCATAAATAATTAAATTGTGCTACGGTTCATCCGCAACTTGTTCAGATTTTTCCTTTCTTCGAGTCCATCATGCCCGCTTTACGAATTCAGGTGTTCCAGCATGTCCCTTTCGAAGGGCTGGGGGCGATTGAGCCTTGGGCTTTGGAGCGTGGCCACCGGATTTCGTATACCCGTTTTTATGCCGGTGAGCTTCCTCCGCATCCTTCGGAATTTGATTGGTTGATTGTGCTGGGCGGGCCGATGGGTGTTTATGATGAAGACCGGTTTCCATGGCTCAAGGTGGAGAAGGCTGCTCTGGGGGCCGCACTGAGGGCAGGGCGGGTTATGCTGGGCATTTGCTTGGGGGCGCAGCTGCTCGCGGAAGTGATGGGGGCCCGCGTTTATAAAAATGCTGAAAAGGAAATCGGGTGGCATCCTATTCGTGTGGTGGGAAGAATGGAGGAGCTAACCACTTTTCATTGGCACGGGGATACCTTTGAATTGCCAGAGGGTGCGATTCACTTGGCCTCGTCGATGGGCTGCCGACAACAAGCTTTTGCTATGGGTGAGAGGGTGGTGGGTTTGCAATTTCACCCTGAAGCCACTCAAGAGAGCATCGCGGTATTGTTGGACAATTGTCGGGCGGATATTACTCCGGGTCCTTTTGTCCAGACAGAGAAGCAGATTTTGGGTCAGCAAAAATATTATGAGGAGAATTTTATCTTCCTCAAAAAGCTCTTAGTGGGTATGGAAAAGCAGTCGTGAGGATATATTTATTGAATACAAATTTGAATCGCCTAAACTATTGTTCCAGGAATTTGCTATGCGTCGTCACATAACTCAATTCTGTTCTCTCGCCCTGTTTTGTGCGAGTACCTGGGCTGCTACCCCTCCGAATATCGTTTTTGTCCTGACCGACGATCACCGCTGGGATATGATGAGCACTGCCAACACAATCATTAAGACGCCGAACATGACTACCCTTGCCCAGGCAGGGATCAACTTTACCCACGCGTATACGACGACTCCAATCTGCTTCGGCAGCCGGCCCTGCATTTTGACTGGGCTTTGGGAGCGGACCCATGGAAACAATGCCGGCACCCCAAATGTTGCGTCTCAATATGCTTGGTACGCGTATCCTAAAATTCTCAAAGAACACGGATATGCCACGGCATTGATTGGAAAATACGGTACGGAACTTGTCAATCCTGCCTTTAGGGACAGCTTGTTTACTCTGTACGATGATGTCGGTAGGTTTCAGTCTCCGAGTCCGTATATGTTTACCTACAACGGAAAAATCACACATTTGACGGATGTGGAAACCGACAAAGCTCTCAATTTTATCCGCGCAAACTATAAAACCAAACCATTTTGCGTGCAGGTGAATTACCATGCCCCACACGCGGATGATGGATTGCCGGAGCAGTATGTTTGGCCGCCCGCTTTCGATAGTTTTTACGTCAAGGACGTCATCCCTCCCGCGCGTATCGGCGATACCGCGACATTCAAGGGGCTGCCCCTGTTTCTTCAGAATTGTGAAGCCCACAACCGTTGGAAATGGCGGTTCAACGAACCGGCCAAATATCAGACCATGATGAAGGGTTATTTTAAGATGATCAGCAACATTGATTCGTGTATCGGGTTGATGCGGCATACGCTGGATTCACTGGGCATTGCGGACAACACGGTATTCATTTTAACTGGCGACAATGGAATGTTTTTGGGCGAGCGTCAGATGGCCGATAAATTTCTGGGATGGGAAGAAGCCCTGCGGGTCCCACTATTTATTTACGACCCCCGTACCACGGCTCAGCATGGGGTAACCAACACCAATATCGCGCTCGGTGTGGACATAGCGCCAACCATCGTTGAGCTTGCCGGAATAAATATCCCGACTGTGTATCAGGGAAAAAGCCTGTATCCATTCCTGACCGGAGCCAATCCAGCTTGGCGTGATGAGTTTTATTTTGAGCAGCGAGCCGCGGGCATTCTTGATCCGATGTATGGCGTGCGCACTCCGCAATGGAAGTATGTCATATTCGACAAACAACCCGTTGATAACGAACAGCTGTACGATTTGAAAAATGACCCTGGCGAAATCACCAATCTCGTCAAGAACTCGCTCTACACTGCCGCATTAACGCAGATGCGACAGAAAGCTTTGAGGTACCGGGACTCATTGGCGCATTGGCCCGTGGATGGCAATTACTATATGGACCAATGGGAATCGAACAATCAGTATGAAAACTTCAATGTAGACAGTGCTCTCACATACTCCGGCACCTGGGCGCGACAGACAAACAATGCGGATTACGATGGCGGAGTTCAGTTAGCGGATTCGTCCGGAGAGTTTGTGCAATACTCGTTTACCGGCAAGTCCATGATAAAGGTCGGTATCCGCAAAGGACCTAGCGGGGGAATTTGCAAAGTGTACCTGGATGGCGCGCTAGTGCTCGACAATTACGATTCGTATTCCGCGACCGCCATGTTCCGCCAAGTTATTTTTTCGGATTCAACGCTTACCGCGGGACCACACGTCATTAGGTTAGTGGCTACTGGGCAAAAAAGGACGAATGCATCGGGATCGGCTCTTATGTTCGACTTTTTCCTGGTAAAGAACTTTGCGGTAACGACTAAGGTTCAGGGGCCGGTAGCATCGGCGCTTCCAGGGTTTGGAATCAACATCCGCGGCACCTCATCGGAAATCGTTCTAAATCATGCAGGTACCGGCACGGTTACGGTGAAATTGTTCAGCCTGAGCGGCGAACTGCTGCTGGAACGTGCTGTGCCTCTACACGGTGAGGAAACCAAAGTGAGTATTGGTATTGGACCGAGGCAAAAGCTTAAACCGGGAATCTATCTGTGTACTATTTACGGTACGACATTCGGACGAGTGACGAAAAGATTCGTAATCTTTCCAGAGTGATTCGAATTAATGGATCCATTCAAGGAGATTCGATGATAAACAACAAATCAAAATCGACCAGTTTAGTTGGTGTGGTTGTGGGAGCCCTATTGGCGATGAGTCTGGCTAGGGATGTGTCGGCGGTGGGTAAGCTCAAGGTTTTTCTCTTGGCCGGTCAGTCGAACATGGATGGTCAAGCCGA
>JAYSRH010000572.1:0-16748 GCA_043721115.1 Fibrobacteria bacterium
CCGATCCAAACAAGTTGCGTTGATCGACGCCATTTCGGAAACCTTGGCGCAGCTGACTGGGTCTTTCTGCCTGGTTTTTTTGACCAAGAATGAAATGTACGTGGCGCGCGACGGCTTCGGTATCCGGCCATTATGCCTGGGCCGATTGGACAAGGCCTGGGTCGTTGCATCAGAAACCTGTGCCCTGGATTTGCTCGGTGCCAGCTATGTACGCGACATCAAACCCGGTGAATTGTGCGCCATCAACAACAATGGCATTGAGTCGGTAACCTTTACTACCAAGCCCCATCGGGCCCACTGCATTTTTGAATTCGTCTACTTCGCCCGCCCGGACTCGCGCATCTTTGAAGAAAGTTGCGATAAAATTCGTCGACGCATCGGCAAGGCGCTTGCCAAGGAACATCCCGTTAAAGCCGATGTGGTCATTTCCGTTCCCGACTCCAGCAATACCGCCGCACTTGGCTATGCGCAGGAAGCGGGTATTTCCTTTGACATCGGATTGCTGCGCAATCATTATGTTGGCCGCACCTTTATCGACCCGTCCCAGAATGTGCGCGAGCAAAAGGTTCGGCTCAAGTTCAATACAATTGTTGGCGTGCTTAAGGGCAAACGAGTGGTGATGGTTGATGATTCCATTGTCCGGGGTACAACTCTGAAATTCTTGACTAAAATGCTGCGCGATGCCGGGGCCAAGGAAGTACATATTCGAATCAGTTCGCCTCCAGTGCGCAACCCTTGCTTTTACGGGATGGATTTTCCTTCCAAAACTGAACTCATCGCCAGCAATTTGACCCAAGAGGAAACTCGCAAGTTACTGGGCGCGGACAGCTTGGAATACTTAAGCATCAAAGGGCTGCTAGGAGTAGCCCCAGGCGGATCTGGAAACTATTGCTCCGCTTGTTTTGATGGAAAGTACCCCGAACAAATTCCCGAGGGCAGCTCTAAATTTCGCTGTGAGTGACGGCGTGTTCCTTTGACTTTGACTTTGACTTTGTGGCAAGCTAGCTCGCCATCGCCTTGATTTGTTCTTCTTCTAAAATGAACAAATCGCGTCCCCGGGCCCGCACCAAGCCTTGACGGCCCCACGCGGCCAAAGTGCGCGATACCGATTCCCGTGTGGTGCCGGCCATTTCCGCTAAAAATTGCTGCGTGGGTCGGTTGCGTATCAGTACACGAATTAAGCCGGCCTCCTTTTGCCGAACGCCCCGGTCCTCGGTCAGACGCATCAGCATTGCAGCCACCCGGGCTTGCATGGATTGATAGGAAAGGCCCGCCACCTTACGATTGCTTTGGCGCAAACGTCTATTCATTTCCGTCAGTAGCGCATAGGCCAGGTCTGGACATTCATGCAGGTATCGTTTGAAATCCTCCCGGCGCAATACCATAACCCGCGCTGCCTTGACGGCTCTGGCTGTCGCCGCTCTGGGCGCCTCATCCAGAATGGACATCTCACCAAAGAATTCACCAGGCAGTAACGTTGCTAATACTGTTTCCTTTCCATCCGCTGTTTGGAGCACCACGGCCACTTCGCCTTCTGCCACGATGTAAAAATGTCCATTTCCGGGCTCCTCCGCCCGCATGATTGTCGCCCCGCCAGTATACGCTCTTTCCGTCAAGGTTCCGGCCATACGACGGAGCACCGGATCCGCCAAAGCAGAAAACAAATCCGCGCGACGCAGGATGGTAAGTTTGCGCTCCAAGGAAGAATCCGCGGCGGTAGTGGCGGCGGCGGCGGTGGTGGTATTGAAAGTACTGGTGGAAGTAGTGGTGGGGTTAGACTGAATCATGATTATTCTCCTGCGTTCAATTTAAGGTTGTCTATACTACCGGATTTGATTTTATCCGATGACTGAAGAATAAACTAGCATGCAAACCCATTGGATTCAGTGAGGCACATCACAGCGAGAAGGAAAAATGCGTGTTTATGCAGTGATGTATATCACATGCAGGATAAAAAGGGCTTGCGAGAGGTATGCGGGGGAATTTGGTGGTCGTTGAAGGATTTGAACCTTCGACCCCATCGATGTGAACGATGTACTCTAACCAACTGAGCTAAACGACCAATGGGCTAAATATAGTGCCTATGCCCGGTTCTCTCAAACTATAGAAGCGTAAAGGCATCCAATAACTTTCTGCCCTCTTCCCAAGTGCCCAAGCCGCTATCCCCGTTAATGTGGCCCCGGGCGCCTAGGATTACGATTCCACCGCCAAAGGCCCGAGCACATTGCCTCGCGAATTCGGGAGTGCCATAAGGGTCATCGGTGCTGGCTACAATAAGGCTGGGGAAAGGAAGCGGGTTAAGCGGCAGTGGCGCAAAATTTAAAGCGGCTTCTGGAAAAACCGCGCTCCCGGTATCCGGAAAGCCAACCAGGAATGCGCCGGATACTTTTGCCACGTTCCCGGGCGATGCCGCTACCGCCCAATGGGCCACGAGCAGGCAGGCCAGGCTGTGGGCCACCAGAATAATTGGGCCAGTGGACACGGTGATTTTTGCATCAAAGGTTGCGACCCATTCAGAGCACACGGGGTGTTTCCAATTTTGCTGCTCCACGCGTTCGAATGTCGAATCCATTTTTTCCCACAGGGTTTGCCAATGCTTGGGACCGGACCCGCCATAGCCTGGTAAATTAAAATAGCGCAGCATGTCTCTAAAATAATCGAGACTTCGGACTTTGGTAAGCCCGAAGCCCTTTATGTACCTTGAAGGTTACTCCTGGTCCTGTCTGGAATCCACGCGGCTATACCCGCCAAGCGACTTGGCAGTTTCCACCAGATTCAAAAACTCGGCTCGATGGCCATCGATATCGCGTCCCCGAGCGCCCCGCGCCATACTCGCGACTTTATCCAAATCCAGGTTTCCGCGATACTGGGAACCGCGCAGGACCAAGCCAAAACCGGCTGCGGCTGCTGAGAAACGGAAATTCTGAGAAGCGTCCTGCCAGGCGACGGACTTGTCGCAAAGCGTACGAGTCAGCAATTTACTGGTTGAGCCGGTGGGCTGCTTGTAGCGGAATTTTACCGTTAGCAATTCGCCACCTTCATCGGTGCCGCCAAATCCCCAGTTCCAGCCATGATGCGAGCCATCTTTCTGATATTTGAGTGGGTCCACACTTGGCCGGGATGGATGTACGGTGACGATTTCATAAAGCGCAGTGACATTGCTGCCTGAGCCAAGCTCTCCGGCATCCTTTTTATCGTTATTGAAATCTTCCGCCGCCAACACTCGATTTTCATAGCCGATCAATCGATAGGATTTGACTTGGGCGGGATTGAATTCAATTTGCAGTTTCACATCCTTGGCAATGGTGAAAAGCGTGCCGGCCATTTTTTCCACAAGCACTTTTCTGGCCTCATTGATATTGTCGATATAGAAGTAATTGCCATTGCCTTTGTCCGCAAGTTGTTCCATCTTGGCGTCCTTGATATTGCCGGTACCGAATCCAAGCACGGAAAGGAAGACTCCGCTTTTGCGCTTTTCCTCAATTAGCCGAATCAGTTCCTGGTCGCTGGAAACGCCCACATTGAAGTCACCGTCGGTGGCTAATATCACACGATTGCTCCCGCCTCGGATGAAACTCTGTTGGGCCGCTTGATAGGCCAACATCAACCCGGCGCCTCCGGCTGTCGATCCGCCCGCACTCAAGCGAGAGAGTGCTTCGCGAATGGTTTCTTTTTCGTTTCCGGAAGTTGGCGGCAATACCATGCCGGCAGCCCCTGCATAAACGACGATGGAGACCTTGTCCTGAGGGCGCATTTGATCGATAAGCATGTCGAATCCGTTTTTTAGCAAGGGCAATTTGTCTTCCGAAGACATGGATCCGGAAACATCAATGAGAAATACCAGATTGCTTGGTGGTAGTTTTTCGGAGTCCGTGCGGCGGCCTTGTAAGCCAATATGCACAAGTTTGGTTTCGGGATTCCAAGGCGTGGTCGCAACCTCCGTGATGATCGAAAAGGGATCCGATCCGGTGGGCTGGGGATAATCGTAACTGAAATAATTGATGAACTCCTCAATGCGCACGGCATCGGTGGGGGGCAACTGGCCTTCTTGCAGAAAGCACCGTGTGTTGGAATACGAGGCTCCATCCACATCGATTGAGAAGGTGGAGAGCGGGCTGGTTCGGGCATCCATGAACGAGTTTTCATAAAGGGACGCATACTCTTCAGCACCATCGTATTCGGCCCGGTACATCTTATCCATCGTGCGATTCTCACGGCTCAAGGCCCGGTATGGACGATTCGGCTCGGGCGAAGGCGCGGCGGACAGGGCCGAAACCTTGGCGGTGAGTTTTGCACCAGATGCGGAACCCTCTTTGTACTTGTAAATATTTGCCTGGAATTCCGCTTTTTTCTCTGGGGAAACCGAGGCCAGAGTTTGAGGATAGAGACGGTCCGTTAATTTACTCCTTATGGGCGCATTGACTTGACCAGAAGTTTTGGTGACATCCTGATCTGATTTATCATCTAGAGTACTTGGAAAGCATTCGCCATCATTTGGTTCCGCTTCTTTGGCCAGGGTCGATTCCTCTTGGGCTTGGGATTGGGATTGGGAACCTACTTCGGATTTCTTTATGGAACAGGCAGCGCATATCAGGCTTAAGGTTAAGGCGGACAGCGCGTACTTAAAGGGTTGACGCATCGGATTCTCCTGGGGTTTAAGGTGGCCAGTTTTTGGGCTGGTACGCTTAAGACAGGAACAATCCGAAAAAGTTCCCAGGAAATTAAAATTGTCTGAAAAGAGGCTGATTTTGGTCTATTAGGGCAGAATAACACTTATTCGGAAACGGATTTCGGAAGCGTCAGGGCTAGTTAGAATGCTTTTCCGACTTTCTACGCTACCGTAGCGCGTCAGGTACGTTTGAAGATCCTTTTGCATGGCAGCGGGGAGCGACACTGTATATCTATGGCCCTGGGACGCATTTTGAGGTTCATCCCGCAACACTTTCGCTCCCATGGCTTGTAAACCCATCCAAAAGGCGGCTGAATCTTTGCCCACTGCCAATCGCAGAGTATAATCCAAGAAAAGGGCGGCTGGTTCAGCCTCAGAAGCCGGAGCTTCGGATTTGGCCAAGGCCCGACTCTTACCCAACGCCCCAGTTGCAGATCCCATTTCGGATGCTGAGGCTGAACCAGCCGCCCTTTTCTTAGGCGCTGCCGGTTCCAAATCCGTTTGGCGTTTTTCCAAATCCGATTTGGCAATCCGTTTCCGTTCCGATTGAGAGGCGGATATCCTGTCGTCAGTGTAAAGTTCCTCCTTGGCATCGGACGTCTGTGCATCGGATAACTTTTGGATGGGTTTTTGGGAAACAGCCGGTGTAGCTGCAGGGGCAGGGGCCGAGGCCGGTGCATTCAGGGAGGCTGCCGGAGATCGGGGCTCGGTATAGGGTGTATCGTTTTTAGAGAGTCCGCCTGTTTGCTGCAGATAAACAGTTAAAATCGTGATGCCAAGCAAAGTAAGCAAGGCAAGTTGTGCCGGAATAAGGCGCCAGGGATTTGATAGACGGTTCCAAAAGGTTTTCAGAGGTGCCGGCCGTTCCACCCGGGCTCGGACTTTGGTCAAGAAGTCGGCCGGGGCCCGAACTGGTTCCAATGCTGCCATATCGGTGAAGTACGCTTGCACCACCCGCAGTTCCTGACGGCACTGCTCGCAAGATTGCAAATGCCCATCTGCCGCAGAGCGTGCCGCCGCATCGAGCAGACCTTCGGCATATTCACAAAGGGTATCGCCGCTTAAGTGATCGAGTCGTTCAGCCATTTACCATAACTCCCGTAACCATTCCTGCAACTGACCTCGACCCCGATTGAGCCTGGACTTGAGCGTACCAAGAGGCAAACCCGTCATGGCTGTTATTTCTTCGTAGGATCTGTCTTCCACATCCCTAAGCACCACAAAGAGACGTTGTTCTTCCGGCAATCTTGCAATCGCCGTTTCAATAGCCTGCTGTTTGCCTTTTGATTCCAATACTTGCGCCGGGTTCTGGGCACGTGTGGCAAGCAGGTCGTCCGTATCGGCCGCTTCCAAATCCCGATTGTCGCGTGAGTCCCGGTACGCTTTCGATGCCAGGTGATTTTTGCAAGTGTTTACCGCAATGCGGTAGAGCCAGGAAGAGAATTTCGCTTCCATCCGAAACTCTTTAAGGCCATGATACACCTTCACAAAACTCTCCTGGGCTGCATCCTCAGCCAGATCCCGATCGGAAAGCAACCTTAAGCACAAGCCGTAAATACGATCCTTGTGCTTGATCACCAAGCGATTGAAACCCTCTTCACGTCCACCTTGAAAGACTCGAACCCATTCCTGGTCCTCGGTATCTTCTGGCGCGTGGACTTCCAACGGAATTCCATCCATTAGACAAGATGGGTTGGAAAAAGTTCCCGCCTCGGACCGTTTTCGGGAAATGGACGCAAAAATCCTGAAGAAAGTAAAATCACAAAGGGTCTCCAGCTTTCATCCAATAGAACCGGGTGACATTTTGCACAGTAGCTTCAAGTGCCTTAGCATCCTTGCCCACAGCTTTGGCCACGGAATGCAACGCCGCGGTTTCCAGATCCAAATCGAAAAAATTGGATTTGTCTATCCGCCCCGAACCGGCTCCAAGCAGGGTATGGGAAAGCTCCCAGCGTTCGCTGGGGAGACCTTCGGTACTATCGAATACCATGGCGACAGCGGAAAGGTCCTCCGGTGCCGGGCGCTTTAAGGGTTGGCCAATAATGCGCAAGGAATCGAATTCAGCCTGAGTGGGAAATCCACCCGTAATGGTAACTTTGCCCAGACGCAGCTCAGCCACAGCCACCCAATTGGAGGCATCAGCCATAGCCGAATCCTCGGCAATGAAAACCGAAACCCAATCGGTTTTAGGGTACTGACGGTGCAAAGCGTGGAGAGCTCCGTACCCGGTAGGACTTATCTGTTCGGGCTTGATTCCGAATTGAGTAATAGCGATGGCCAACACGGGTCGCCCGTCCTTGCCGTCTTCTACCACCTTGATGTTGGTATTGGCAACCTGCCCGAGTAATTTTTCAGGAGGAAAAAGATCCTGTGCTTTCTCACCACCATTCTTTCGT
This sequence comes from Fibrobacteria bacterium, assembly GCA_043721115.1. Classification (GTDB taxonomy): domain Bacteria; phylum Fibrobacterota; class Fibrobacteria; order UBA11236; family UBA11236; genus Chersky-265. The sequence continues at coordinate 7,066 of JAYSRH010000572.1, forward strand.
GCCGGTGCGCGCAGCACTCCAAGACCAATGCCTCCTAGTGCAGCTAAAGCCGCAAGTACGATCACCTTTTTATCCATCGGGCACTCCTGTTATCGGTTATCGGGGTTATAGGTTATAGGTTTTCTGTTTTTTATTCGGGATTATCCTCGGCATAGGCTTCTCTGGATAGGATCTCATCCCAGAGTGCATCGACCTGATCGTGGAGGTATTCCTTTGTCGTTTCATTCTTGATGACGAAATCGGCATGTTGCAGCTTGAGCTCTTCAGGAACCTGACTGTCGATTCGCCGCATCGCTTCCTCTTCGGAAAATCCACTGCGCTCCCGCAATCTTTCCAAGCGCACAGGTATGGAGGCGGAAACCAGGACTAGATAATCCACTTGCGAGGCAAAGCCTAGCTCGATGATCAACGCTGCATCCAAAACCAATCGGTTCATCACTCGCTGCGAAGAACGGATGCGTTCGCGAATAGCATTGATTAAAGCTGGATGCACAATACGGTTCAAAGCTACCATGGCATCGGGCCGACCAAAGACCAGGCTGCCGAGCTTTTTTCGATCGAGCATACCGTTGGACCAGACGACATCCGGTCCAAACTCCTGGCCTATCTGGCGTACAAGGGCATGATCATAGCCGTACAATTCATGGGCAACGACATCGGCATCTACCAGGCTACACCCTTTTTCCTGAAGCAAACGCGCCGTCGCCGATTTTCCGCTGGCGATATTCCCTGTCACACCGATGATGATTTTCCCCATCAGCTATGCGCCTCTAGCCAGTTATGGCCTGTCCCAATTTCAACAAGCAAAGGCACTTCCAATTGCATGGCGCCCTCCATTTCCACCTTGACCAATATTGAAACTGCCTCGACATCGGTTTTCGCCACTTCAAAAACGAGTTCGTCATGAACTTGCAACAACATGTCGCATTGGAAAGGCAGAGACTTCAATTTATGGTGGATTTTTATCATGGCGATTTTAATCAAATCCGCAGCGCTGCCTTGAATCGGAGTGTTGGCAGCAATCCGTTCCGCATTTTCTTTGAACTGACGGTTATCGGAAAGCAGGTCAGGCAGGTAACGCCGATGTCCCGCCAGTGTTTCCACATAGCCGAGCTTACGCCCTAGGTCCACGGTGTTTCGAATATACTCTTCCACTCTGGCATAGGTGGAAAAATAATTGGCTATGAATAAGGCGGCATCGGGCCGTGGAATCTTGAGCTGCGCAGCCAAACGAGTGGCACCCATGCCGTAAAGCACACCGAAGTTGACCACCTTTGCGCTGCGACGCATGTCAGTAGTCACTTTATCCTCCGCCACCTGATACAAAGCCGCAGCCGTCCGGGTATGGATATCTAGGTTTTGCTGATACGCTTCCCGCAATACCGGATCCCCGCTGAGATGCGCCAACAGACGCAGTTCAATCTGGGAATAGTCCGCGCACAGTAGCACCTTATCTGGAGAAGAAGCTGTAAAACATTTGCGAATCACACGGCCAAGCTCGGTGCGGATGGGGATATTCTGGAGATTTGGGTTGATGCTCGATAAGCGTCCCGTTGCGGCTATTACTTGGGAATAATGCGTATGGATGCGGCCGGTTTTGGGATGAACCATCTGTGGCAGGGCATCCACATACGTGTTCTGCAATTTGGTGGACTCGCGGTAGTCGAGCAGCTTGGCGATGATTTCATGTTCACCTTCCAGCTTTTGCAAGACATCTGCATCGGTGGAAAATCCGGTTTTAGTTTTCTTACCAGTCTTGAGATGCAGCTTTTCGAAAAGCACTTCTTGGAGCTGCATGGGCGAATTGATATTGAACTCTCCACCTGCCAAGGCGTGGATGTCCTTTTCTAAACGGGTAATCTCGGCGGAAAGCTGCAACGACATGGTTTTGAGGGCCGGGACATCTAGAGCAATGCCCTTGCCTTCCATGTCGGTCAAAACCGGCACCAGCGCCATCTCGATAGTGAAGAAGAGCTGGGTTAGATTTTTATCCGCCAACTCCGGTTCATAATGTTGCCAGAGTCGAAACGTGATATCGGCATCTTCGGCACCATAACGGCAGGCATCCGCGACAGGCACTTCCGCAAAACTTTTTTGCGTTTTGGCTCCAGCGCCCCGTGTGGCCTTGCCAATAAGTGCCTCAATGGGAATCATGGTGTGGTTGAAATGGCGAAGGGACAGATCGTCCAAAGAAAGATTACGCTCACCTGGATTGGCCAGATAGGCGGCGACCATCGTATCCACCAGCTTTCCTGGTTTTTCTAATCCTTTAGGCAACAGTCCGTGGCGCGCTAAAACAGGCAGATCATACTTGGCATTGTGAAAGAGCAGGCGTTTGTTGGGATCATCGAAAATGGGTTTTAAAGCCGCCACCACCACCGATAAGACTAAATTCGGGCCGACCAAGTGACCAACTGGAAGGTAAAAACCCGTTTCTGCTTCGATCGATAAACAGAGACCCACCAAGTCCGCGATTTTTGTATCCAAGTCCGTGGTTTCCGTATCAACGGCGATGAGCGGAGCGGCCTTTAGTTTGACGACCATGTCGGCCAAGGCTTCCGGAGTCGCTACCAATTCATATTTGGCTTCCGGTGCAGGATTAGGTGCGGAAATGCTTGCTGTGTTTTGAGCCTCACCTTGAAGCTGCTCGACTGCAGCAGCCTGCGTAGCGTTGGCATGATTCTGGTCAAATACAACTTCTCGAGCACTAGCTGCCAACTTGCGGGCGGCTGCCGTTGGGGCGCCGGGTATCAGCCTGAGCAAACTGCGCAATTCCCACTCTTCGACAAAAGCGGTCATAGCATCAACATCCACCCCTTTGTAGGAGAGATCCTCGACGCCCAAAGGCAATTCCAGCGCGGCATGCAAGGTTACGAGTCGCTGCGACAGAAAAGCGTTGTCGCGATCGTTTTTCAGATTTTCACGCAATCCCTTTTTTGTGATATTGTCCACATTCTTATAAATGCTTTCCAAAGTGCCGTAGGTTTCCAACAGCTCCACGGCTGTCTTGGGGCCGATTTTGGCAACCCCGGGAACATTGTCGGAGGCGTCCCCGATCAAGGACAAATAGTCGACGATTTTAGTAGGAGGCACGCCCATTTTCTGCTTGACCTCTTTGACGCCCATGATATCGGAGCCTTGATTGTTCTTGCCCAAATCAAAAAGAAAAATTTGATCGTCTACGAGCTGCATCATGTCCTTATCGCGGGTCACGATAAAAACCTGCATGCCTTTGGCCTTGGCCTGCATCGCTAGAGTTGCCATCACGTCGTCGGCTTCATACCCGGCCAAGGCAACGGTTCTAAGGCCAGAGGTCTCAACAAAAACATCGATCACCGGGAGCTGCGCGGCAAGTTCATCCGGCATGGGCTTACGATGCGCCTTGTACTCCGTATACAGTTCGTGGCGAAAGGTTTTTTTGGGCAGGTCCTTGACGAAGGCAATATGAGTGGGCTGGCATTCCTTGAGAAGGCGAAGCGTATGCGAGGCAAAACCGTAAATGGCAGAAGTTTCCTGCCCTTTAGAATTTTTTAACGGATTATTGATGAAGGCATAAAAAGATCTGTAGGCCAAGGCCGAGACATCGATGAGATAAAGGCTTTCTTGTTCCATAGCAACTCTAAGGTAGAAGATCTGGAGTCAATGGAGCATACCCAAATGGATACGCTTTCCAGGCTATTGGAAGAAATCAGACGGATTGCTGGGCTGGTTCCGATTCCTGAGGCATGCCAAGGCTGGATTGTCCCGATGACGTGTTTATCATCCCATTAGTGGCCAAGGCCCTAAGCTCCAGCGCCTCTCGCACCTGGCTCACGGCCTCATCGAGACTTAAGGGGAGAGAACCGGCTGTCACCAGCCCTTCTACCTGCAGACGCAAGAACAAACGCTGAATGGCCGGCAAGTTAATGGCTGCCGCTTTGAGAATCTCCTCATTGCTCAACACCTTTTGCGGATGGTCGAGCATGAGCAGGCGGCCCAGACCCAGCACAGCCAATCGGTCCGTCAATTCCAAAATATCCTCGAGCCGATGAGAAGAAACCACGATGCAAAGGCCCCGTTGTTTCAATTCCTTGAGCGTCGCCACGGTATCCCGAACACCCACTTGATCGAGATCCGAAAGGGGTTCGTCCAATAAAATGACCGTGGGATCGGCAATAAGACAGAGCGCCAAGGCAATCCGTCGGCGCTCACCGCAAGACATCTCGTCCAAATACCATTCCCTGGCCTGCCGCATGCGGACCAGCTTGAGGACGAAATCGATTTTTTCCCGAATCAAACGCCCTTCAAATCCAATCAGGCGGCACGCGCGCGCCAATTCATCCTCAACCGTTGGGCCCACCAACTGGCCTTCCGGATTCTGTTCCACAAGCGTAACAAATTCACTTAATTTTTTATTGGAATATTCTTCCACAGGACGACCGGCGTACTGCAAATTGCCACCGGTTTTATCCATATAACCGGCCAAAATTTTCATGAGTGTGGTTTTTCCCGCCCCATTGGCACCCACTAAACCTACAATTTCACCTTCATACAGATCCATGGAGATTTTATCCAGCGCATTATTACCGGCTGGGTAATTGAAAACGACATTTTCCAAGGTCACAATTTTTTTTGATTCAACCATGGCCATCACTCTCCTTGAATTCGGGGCTAACCTACAAATTTCCAATGTGTTTAAACGGACAAAAGCCAAATAGCCCTGTCAAAATTTAAGAAATAAATCTCTATTTTGGGTGAACGGGTACCCTTCCGGGCCCGAAAGTGCCCTATGATGGGGCAGGCCAAGGCCCTAGACCCAAATTTTTAAAGGCGCATCCCATGATATTCCCCGATGCAAAATCGGATTCTTGTCGAGTCAAGATTTGTGGCTTACGCAATCCATCCGAAGTCGCCGAACTGGATAGGATGAAAGTGGATTGGATCGGTTTCAACTTTTACCCCAAAAGTGCGCGCTACATTGCCCCAAAATCAGCCACACCGATGATTGCCGGTCTACGGAATGCTAAGGCTGTGGGCGTTTTTGTCGATGCGGATCCGGAAGAGGTCATTCGTATTGTTGCTTTGACAGGGATCCACTATGTGCAGCTTCATGGTCAAGAAGATTGGGAGTATATTCTCAAAATGCCGGTACCGGTAATCAAAGCCATTCCGCATGTGCAGCTTGCCGACTTAGGCGGTCTGCGCAAAAATTTAATTGCAGCTAAAGGTCAGGTTCATCCGTTGGCATATTTTCTCGTGGACACGCAAGCCTCGCAATCGGCAAAGGGTGCGTTTGGTGGAAGCGGCGAAACCTTCGACTGGAATGTACTGAGGCAAGTTGATTTTCCTGTACCCTATTTTTTGGCGGGTGGGCTTGGACCGGAGAATTTGGGGGATGCGCTTAGGGCTTGCGCACCGTTTGCGGTGGATCTCAATAGCCGGGTTGAAGTGTCACCGGGAAACAAAGATTTGGAAAAGGTAAAGGCGTGCTTAGAAGTTTTGAAGCGCTAATTACTTTAAGCCGAGTAGACCCATTATTGACCACTTATTGTTTGCAGAAACGCGCCCATCTGCGCTAAAACCATTTCGTTTGCCGGTTAGCCTATTAGCCACACCATTTCTCCTGGCTTCAAAAAGCGAGGTCGAGTTGCTTTCTTCTTTTCTTAGAATGAATCCGCTTTTCCCAACGGCCAAAACCACATTCCCACCAAAGCCAAAAACATCTTTCAAATATTCGGTTGCGCCATTTAACGGCAGGGGTACTGCATTATCCAATTGCCATGTTTGACCCAGATTACTGGTCCTGAAAATTCTTCGATCTTCAACGATATATCCAACCTCGTGCGTTACAAACGAAATTGCGTTTGAGCTCTTTCCACTAATCCATTTGAATGTATTTGCCTGGTCGAAAATAAGAAATATATTGGGATAATACCTCTCGACAATAAATCCTGTGTCCACGTTTAGAAAATAGCAATCGGTAAAGCCGCCTAAACCGGCCAGACTCGAAATGGCTCTCCAGGTCTCCCCTCCGTCTGTGGTTTTAATAGACCCGATCCCACTTATCACAAAGCCAATCATGGGCGATGGAAAACATATAGAATTGGTGTGACCGTAAATCATATTGCTCAAATCGACTTTGGACCAGGTTTTCCCACTATCAATGGTAGCGAGAAGAAATTTAAGCCCTCCGGAACCACCAACAAACCCGACTTTAGAGTCCAAGAAGTAACCACACAGTAAATCCTGAGGGATGCCCAAATCTTGACTCCTCCATGTTTTTCCAGTATCTTGTGTGACAAGCAATACGCCTTTAGACCCAGCTATATATCCAGTCCCTGCGCTAGCGAAAAACACCTTGTTCAAATTGTTGGTGACTTTGGGATCAATTAATTCCCAATTGGTTGAGCCATGAATAGCCGAGAAGATTAGGAGAATTATTAGGCAGTAAATGCTACTCGATGTCTTTTTCACTACTTCTCCTTTGCGTAACAATCCGATTATTTATTTACAAGATAAGACTATTCGCCCATTTACGGGATGGTAATTCACCTTAACGTCTATTGGCATAATTCTCCAACACCTCGGGTTAACTATATGAGGGGATCCATAAGATCATTGAATTAATTATTGAATTAAAAAGAATGATTTGAAAATCCTTGTATTCTCGCCTTTCGCTTCAAATAAATAGTGCCCTTTAGGAAATTCTGAAATTGGAATATTAAATCTCCCTTGTGATTTATTTGAATTAATGCTCAATATTTTTTGGCCTGTAACGTTGTAAATCGCTGCTCGAATATTAAGCCCAAGCATCTCGTTAGGTAAGGCGGCAAAGAGGATTTTCGAAAGGATTTGGATTGAAATTTTATTTTCTATCGGAAATGGTTTTTTTCTATTGATTGAAACAAGCTGTGGAGATGTGATAATTGTACCCCAACCACCTATAGCTACCAGTTGAGAGCCCGCCCAAGTGATCGAAAAGTATAGCTCTTCAATGCCAATTTTATTTTCAATCCAGGTGATGCCATCATTAGATACGAAAGCCGTTCCACCTTCCCCGACTGCAACGAGTTGCGTGCCAGTACTGGTTACCGAAAGGAGCGTTTTGTCTTTTCCTGAATTCCTTAAGGTCCAATTAATACCCTCAGGAGATGTTAGGATTGTTCCACTATCACCAACTGCTACTAGTTGATTACCGGTCCAAAAAACGAATTCGAGTCGTCTATTTGTTGCCCCTAGGTTTTGTGCTGTCCAAGTAATTCCATCTGGAGACGTAAGGGCTGCATTTCTTCCCACAGCTACGAATTGCGAGCCGGTCCAGGTTATAGATCTGAGCGTCCCCATGGATAGCATGAGACTCCTTAATATTTCTGAGGGTCTAGCAGTCCAATTGTTACCATCTGGTGAAGTAAATACATTGAAGTCGACCCCTACAGCTACCATTTGTTTTCCATTCCAAGCTATTGAATTGAGCTGGCTGAATGTTCCTGCGTTTCTTTTTGCCCAGTTTTTTGCATCGTGCGAGGTCAGAACTATTCCGCTGTCACCTACTGCAATCAGCTGGGTCCCCGTCCAGATAATGTTAAAGAGGGGTTGCTTTGTTTCCGATGCTTGTGCCGTCCAAGTTATTCCATCAGAAGAACTCAGAATGGAACCATTTTCACCAACGGCTACTAGTTGGGCACCTGTCCAGGCAATAGAGCGTAAATGGTCAATTACGCCAACGCTCCTTTTTTTCCAGGTAAATCCATCTCCAGAAGTCAGAATAGTTCCGAATTCTCCGGTGGCTAGGAACTGGCTACCTGTCCAGATTGCAGAATTGAGGTTTAAGGTAGTTCCGGAGTTTCTCTCGGTCCAAGTTTTGGAATCTGAAGAGGTCAGGATAATTCCGCTATCCCCCACAGCAATGAGCTGGGTTCCAGCTTGAACTACCGAATTTATGGACCATGGTGTACCTGAATTTATTTGAGTCCAGGCAATACCATCAGGAGAAGTAAGCATAGGACTTAAATTGCCGGTGGCCAAGAGGTGTGTACCGGTCCAAGTTACAAATAGTAGCCGGTTGGTTATTCCAGAGGCTCTTGCAGTCCATGCCATGCCATCAGGAGAAGCAAGGATGACACCACCATCCCCAACAGCAATGAGTTGGGAACCGGTCGAAGTAATTGAATACAAAACCTTGGTTGTCCCAGAGTTTCTTAAGGTCCATGTGTGACCATCCGGTGAAGTGAGGATTGTCCCTGATTCACCTACAACAACAAATTGGGTTCCGACCCAAGTGATTGAAATCAAAACCTTGTTTGTGCCAGAAACTCTTGATACCCATTTGATGCCATCTATCGAAGTGAGAATAGCTCCATTTAGACCAACAGCTACTAATTGTGTGCCGTTCCAAGCTATTGAAACGAGGCCGGTATCGTTTTCTGGTTTGCTTTTAGTCCAAGTAACTCCCTCAGGAGAAGTGAGGATGATTCCGTTAGTTCCTACAACAACGAAATATTTACCCGTCCATGCCGAGGCGTATAAATGCTTGTCAGTTGGGTACGGATTCCTTTGGGTCCAGATTTCCTGCCCAAAAATATTCAACCAAGATCCTACTAAACCAAAAACCAAAAATAGCCTGTATATTTTCAACACTACCTCCGAGACTTAACTTTTGCGTCAGGTCCACGTTCAATATATTCAATACTTGACACCATTTTCCGTATTAGGTATTTTAGTATTCTAGAAAATATCTATTTGGTATATAATCTGAGCAATTATAGGTCGCCGAAGCACATGTCGATTAATTGTATCGCCTACATATAAACAACATCCCTGATATTTAGTTTTAAATATTCACACCTTTTACCATCCTATTTTAAGAAAGTCGCTCCCATGAAAAAACACCTTATCTTAACTTGCCTGTTTGCGCTTGCAGCTCCACTACATGTAATGGCAATGCCGCTTTGTCCCGGTGCTTGTTTTAGCCTGTCTACAACGGAAACCACCGTTTCTACCAATGGCTCAAATCCATATGCGCCAGTTGTATTTGATCTGGGCGAATTCAGCGCAGGCACTTACCTCATAACCGGCAGTGGCACGGTTGATCTGGTGCCTGATTCATCGTTCACTATCAATCCTGATGGCACTCCAACTTCTGTTGGAACGACAGGAGGCTACGGATATTTCAATCCGGGCGTTTCATTTAGTGCGGATAGCAGCTTTGGTCCAGCAGGAACGAATGCCAAAATCGGCGAACTCATCGATACGCTGTCGGCTCCACCAACCAATGCGGACGATTGGTTCTTAATCGGTTATTCGAAGCAACTAACACTGTTTAGCTCCCAGCATATCTTCGCTGCTGTGAACGATACATACTACGTCAACGACCACGGCGCGCTTGAAGTTTCTGTGTCTGCAGTCCCAGAACCAAAAAGTTACGTGCTGATGCTTGCAGGGCTTGGCTTGATGAGCTTGGTGGCTCGCCGTAAACGTTCGAACGTATAAACCTAGAAACGGCAGTTGGACGTATGAGTGTGCGTTTTTCGCCTTTGCTGCTGCTTCGCCTTGGGAGTATCAGCTTGCAAGTCGATACTGTTACATATTTACACCTGTAGATTTAAACCTACATTCCCACACCCCCCGAGCTCATATTTGGATTAAGGCCATACATTTGGCAGGCCGTCGCGCCAAATAGGTGAATGATTTTCCTGCGTAAGTCC
>JAYSRH010000573.1:0-5799 GCA_043721115.1 Fibrobacteria bacterium
GCACTGGGAAGCAACTTTGCTACAACCGTAGACATTGTCACTGCAGCAGATAGCACTACTCAGCGCGGTGCCATTACCATATACGGAAATAATATTTCCGCCTTCAATAATTTCCAAGTCACTAGCAACCGTCCAGTAACCGGACCCAATGTAACCAAGGCTTTCGCCGTACCAACTACTATTCCAAAGGATACGTTACGGCTGGCCGTAGTGAGTGACACGCTCCGGGCTCCGGCCCAGGCGACGGACCTACTCAGTGATGTATTCGACACCAGTGGAAATGATCTCGGCTTGGAAAACGGAGATCAAATAACCTTCACGGGAAGCGTAGGAGATGAACCAGCCAGCAATGTGACTCCGATAACCTACTTGGCTGGTGTAGGTGGCACCACCATGCAAGACATGCTGACCAAAATCAAAGATAACTTCCAGTTGCCGGACCGGGATGGAACGATCCAGAACAACGTGTCCGTTTCCTTGAATGTAGCTGGAACCGATGACAACATTCCTGATGGTTCCATTGTGATTAGAGGTCAACCCGAAAAAGCTTTTGCGATCAAGGACGTAGCCATTCGAGCCACGGACTCCAATAATTCCAAACCCTCGCCCAATTTTTTCAACACCAATACCAACCTAACTGTCCTTCGCGAAGCTGCAGACACTCAAATCGTAGATAGCGCAATTACCGTTTACGATGACATCGGAAAAGAACATACCGTAACCATGCGTTTCATTCCTACTGCTACGCCCAGCCAATGGTTGTGGGAAGTCAAACTGTCTGGACAAGAAACCATGGTCAAAGGCGGCAAGGGTAAACTTTCCTTCGGTCAAGACGGATCCGTATCTTCTTTCACATACGATGACGGCAGTTCCGAATTGGAATTCGATCCCAGAAACGGCTCCAGCGATGTTAAAGTCAGAATGAATCTTGGCGGCCCCCGCGACTTTACTGGGGTAACCCAGTTCCGATCCGCCACCACGGCAACGGCGGTAGGCCAAGACGGATATACCATGGGAAGGCTGCGACAAATTTCCATCGGCGAGGATGGCGTTATTTCCGGCTCCTTCACAAATGGCACGGCAAAAAATTTAGCGCAAATCCTAATAGCTGATTTTACCAATCCCGGTGGCTTGCAACGCGTCAAAGATTCCGTGTACACTTCCAGTTCCAACAGCGGCGATCCCATTTTCGGTGCAGCAGGCGCACAGGGATCCAGCTCGATTAAACCAGGCTCATTAGAGCTTTCAAACGTGGAGTTGGCCCAGGAATTCACGGATATGATAACGACCCAGCGTGGCTTTCAGGCAAATGGTAGAGTCATTACGGTAAGCGACAGCTTACTCGAGGAATTGGTAAATCTAAAACGATAAGCACAGTATGAAACACTACAACGGAGGGAAAGGCAAGGTGAGCAACCTTTCCCTTGCCTTTACCCTCGCCTCTTCCCCTGTACGCGATTCCAATTTGACCCGGGATCCTTTAGACATGGCAATCATTCCCGGCTTAACGGCATGGTCGTTGGAGTATCGACGAAAAAGTCTTCGAGGGGTTCTGCGGGCCTGGCTGTTGAATTCTCCCAAACCGGTAAGGTAGAATAAGCAGGGAAGAGGTTTGGCTATGATCGAGGTAACCAAACTCGGAGGAGAGCGAATTATGGTCAATGCCGACCATATTGAATGCGTGGAGTCACAACCGGATACCGCATTGGTTTTGACCAATGGAAAACGGTTTGTCATACGAGATACTGTTGCGGAGGTCGTGCAAAAGGTTGTTGCATACCAGCGTTTGGTTCGATCGGGAACGGCACCACGCGTTACGATTCCTGATTATGGAGAAGCACCCGGAACGGCCATACGGCCATGAACCTGGATTGAGGCGAAATGTCTGACGAAAAAGCAAAGGGCGGGGCAGCTCCTGCTGCAGAAGCCAAAGAAGGCGAGGGTGAAAAAAAGCCCGAGAAAAAACCTATCAATAAGAAAATCATTATTATTGCCGCCATCATAGTGGCTGACATCGGAATAATGGCAGGATTGGGGGTTTTTATTGTAGGCAAGTTAAAAGGCAAAACGGTAGATCCCGTTGCCGAAGCCCAGCACGAGCAAGAAGAGCATGAAAAGCATAAGAAGGAACAGCTCACAAAAATTGGAAAAGTTCTTCCCAAGCCTCTCACTTTTACCGTGAATATCGGCGGCCAAGTGGAAAGCCATTACTTAAAATGCGCCATCCAGTTGGAATGGGAAGGCGAGGAGGCGGAAGGTGGCGGCGGTGAACATGGAGAAGGCGGTGCAACCTTGGATGCAACCGGTAAGGAAATCGAGAAACGCATGCCAAAAATTACGGATATCATCATTAATATCCTAAGCTCCCAATCCTACGGTGAATTGCTAAAGCCCGCAGGAAAACAAAAAATCAAAGAAGCCATCGTCACAGAAATAAACGCCATCATGCCCGATCCCGTTCATGATGAAAAGAAGAAGAAAGACGAGAAAAAAGAAGAACCTTCTGGAAAATTGACCAATGCCTTTTTCACGGAGTTCATCGTACAGTAGTCCAATGCGAAGTCAGATAACTAGGATAAATAAAGTGAATCAGAAAAAATGAGCGATATTCTTTCCCAAGAAGAGGTGGACTCGCTCCTCAATGCCGTTTCAACTGGCAGTCTTTTACCTGAATCCGGCGGAGATAATCCGGCACCCTACGATCCCGGAACGGGTGCGGATGTTGGAGGCAATGATAAATCAGTTCTCGTTTATGATTTTCGTCGTCCGGATCGCGTGTCCAAAGATCAAATGCGCACGCTGCAAAATCTGCATGACGGGTATGCGCGCCTTTTGTCCACTACTTTAAGTTCCTACCTTCGCACGTTGGTCGAAATCGATATTGTTTCCGTCGATCAGCTCACTTATTCCGAATTCATGATGTCGATATCGAATCCCAGCTGCATTTACATATTTCAAATGGAGCCGCTCGAAGGTGCTGCCATTTTCGAGGTCAACCCAAACCTGGTATTTTTCATCGTGGACAGGCTTTTTGGCGGACAAGGCAAACCTCTGGAACACAACCGAGAATTGACCGATATTGAAAAAAATGTGTTGACGAGAATCGTGGAACGCGCCTTGCTTAATCTCAAGGAAGTTTGGGAACACGTTGGCATCTTCACGCCAAAAATTGAGAGTTACGAAACCAACTCCCAGTTTGTGCAAATCGCTCCGCCTAATGAAACCGTCATCCTGATTTCCCTGGAAGTCAGAATGAAACACGGATCCGGTCTTATCAGTCTGTGCTTTCCCTATATGCTTTTGGAATCCGTCATCACAAAACTTTCCGGTGAATCCTGGATTTCCGGCCAACGCACCACGACGCAAGAAACACGCCGTCTTATAGAAACCGAGCTTTCCTCAACGGAGCTCACAACTTCAGTGGCGATTGGTGAAACCAGCTTATCCGTTCGCGACCTGCTGCAACTCCAGAGTGGGGATGTGGTGGTATTGGATAAGCTTGCACAGAGTGATTTGGTGATTAAAATCAGCGATAAGCCAAAATTCCTCGGAAAAGTCGGCGTCGTCGGCAGAAACAAATGCGTTCAAATAACCTCCATAATTGACCGGGAAGTAGGGGAAGATGGCTGAAGACGGGCCCCTGAGCCAAGCGGACATCGATGCTCTAACTTCGGGCTTATTGGGCGATGCTGGTGGAACCCGTGGGGTGGACACGCGTGCATTGCGTCCAGAAGCAGAATTCGTCTTGGAGCAGATTACCAATGTATTGGGTGTACTGCTCAATCGCCAATCCACACTCAGTGTAAATGACATACGGGCTGCCGACCAGGCTTCGCTCTCAATGGATTTTGAAAGTGATGCCTTGCTGGTGCGACTGCCGATGAATCAAGGCCTACCCGGTGAAATGTGTCTTCTTACTCACAAAACCACCGCTGCAATATTATGCGGATTAATGATGGGCGGAGATGGAAGCGAAGCCTTCAAGGATGAGGATATAGATGCCCTGAATGAATTTGGAAATCAAGTTATGGGTGCGGTTTGCACGTCGCTTGGTTCCCGTTACGGTACATCTGTTTCCGCAGGTCAGGCGCAGACCGGGGCCTACTCCGCGGATCAAAGCCCATTCCCCTTGGAAGGTTCCGCTATTATAGATGCGGACCTTGCCATTGAAGGTTTTCCCGGATCAGTACTGAGACTTTTATGGTCACCGCCGTTGGCATCCAAACTAGGTGAAGGCCCGGACAGTGCACATGCAGAAGGAGGGAATGACAACGACACACTTTCACCTTCGGGCGGATTCGATGTGTCCATGTCACGGTCTACTTCTCAGGCGCCCCCCAATGTCCAAATGCTATTGGATATCAATCTCAACGTCACTATCGAACTGGGTCGCACACGCCTAAGCATTCGAAAAATCCTGGAATTGGGTCCTGGATCGATTATTGAATTGGATCGCCTGGCCGGTGAGCCGGTAGACTTGCTGGTCAACGATAAGGTGGTTGCCAAGGGTGAGGTCGTAGTTGTGGATGAGTATTTTGGCATTCGCATCCTTACTTTAATTTCACCTGAAGAACGCATTAAGCAACTTAAATAGGCGTTACATATACGCATACTCATGCTCATACTCAAAAGGCAAAAATGATCCGGAAGTTCGTCTCCATGGGATACTTGGTGGCGGCCTGCCTCCTCTCCCCCCCTTCACTTATGGCGGGCGCACCCGTAACGCCCGCGGATCCTCAATCGGAAATATCCGCTTCCCTACCTGCATCCGAAAAAAATCCTCTCGTAGAGGACAAATTCCGAAAACTGCAAAAGGAAATGGAAGGCGAAAATTCTGATCTGCGCGGCCAGAGTGCAGGAAACAGAAGCAAGACAGCGGAAAACAAATCGCTGTCGTCCCCGGAACCAAGAAGTGTTGTGTCATTGGCCTTTCAGATTCTGGCCGGGTTGATATTTGTTCTTCTATTGGCTGTAGTCACTATTCGAGTGCTCAAAAGGCTCCAAGGCCGCATGCTCGCCAAACCGGGCAAGACCGGCGGAAACTTCTTTGAAGTATTGGAAACATGCCATCTGGGCACCAATCAACGCGTGGTGGCCCTGCGCATCAACACAGAAGTAGGTGTTTTAGGCGTGACACCACAAGGTATTTCCTTACTTACTGTGCTTAAGGAACCGGCTTCCGAAGTGCGACAGGCTTATGCACGGGAAAGCAACGCCGCAGCATTTTCTGATAATCTGAACAAGCTGCTCGACCGATTCAAGAAGCCCAAGCGAGTTTCCGATTTGTTGGACGAGGTTCAATAATGAAAACGCTTTGCGCAAATCCCCCCTGTTCGAATACATCGGCATGGCCGGCACTCCTGCTTATTGCTGCGGTAGCCTTACCCCAACTTGCGGATGCGCAAATACTACCCAAAATTACCATGGGCTTTGACAAGGCCCAAGGCCCCAAAGATGTTGCCGTAACACTGCAATTGGTTGCCATGCTCACGGTATTGAGCCTTGCGCCTTCCATTTTAATCATGATGACTTGCTTCACCCGGATTGTCGTGGTCCTGACGTTTTTAAAGCAGGCTTTGGGAACGCAAAATGCGCCTCCAAACCAGATGCTTATGGGCCTTTCTCTTTTCCTGACTTTTTTTATCATGGGTCCTACATTTAAAAAAGTGAACGACGATGCACTCCAGCCTTATCTAACGGAAAAAATCAATTATCAGGAAGCGATTGAAAAAGGCATGGCGCCGATGCGGGAGTTCATGCTGAAACAAGTGAATGAAAAGGACCTGGCGTTGATGGTGC
>JAYSRH010000574.1:0-5787 GCA_043721115.1 Fibrobacteria bacterium
GTTTATGACCATAACTTAAGTAGCAAATCCGAAAAAATCACAGATTATAGGGGAAATGCGACGTCATACACTTACGAATCTTCGGGTAATCTCACCACAAAAACCGACGCAAGTGGCAATAGCTGGAGGTATACCTACGACGAGAGAGGCAATCTCCTCGAAACCCGCAATCCCGATGGCGGAATATCTCGATCGGTTTTTGATGCGCTCGGGTACGAAATTCAATCAACGGATCCATTGGGCAATGTTACCAAGAGGGAATATTTCCAAGGTAATATCGTCAAGGAAACCGATCCATTAGGTCGCGTCACCACTTTTACTTATGATGCCCGGGGAAACCTTTTTCAAACTATTCGTCCGGGTGGCTTCATTGAGTCGGAATACTCGCGTAATGGCCAGGGGCAGGTGCTTTCCAGCAAGGATGCAATGGAAAATATCACTCGGAATAGTTATGATGCACGTGGACACATGACATCCTCAACGGATCCACGTGGCAATGTCACCCTGTATGATGTGGATGAACTTGGAATGATTTTACAGGAACAAAAACCTAATGGGGAGATTGTTCGATACGAATACGATGTAAAAGGAAATCAAACTCTTGTGGTAAATGGAATGGGCGGAAAGACAACAACGCGGTACACTACTTTTGGAAAGCCAGAATCCGTTGTGGATGCTCAGGGCGGGATGACCCAGCATGTATTTGATGTTTATGGCCAGGAGGTCCAAACCATCAATTCCCTTGGTGCGAGCACCTCCAAGCAATACGATGAGAATGGTAATCTGGTACAAACCATGGATGTTTTAGGTCGGAAAACCACCATGAAATATGACTTTGAAAATCGAATAACTAATGTCGGATTTGCAGATGGTTCCAGTACCACAACCGAATACGATGGGCAAGGTAGGCGAAATGCAGTTCTTGACGCACGGGGTAATCGTACAGAATATGCCTATAACTTAGCCGGACAGTTAATCAGGACCCGTGACGCATTGGGAAACGAAACCCATACCGAATTTGATTCCGCAGGAAACGGAACTGCGACCATTGACGCCCTCAATCAAAGTACCCGTTACGAGTTTGACGCTTTGAATCGTCTAGTTAAAACAGTTTACCAGAACGGTAGCTTTTCCCAAATCAATTATGATTTAGCAGGTAAAAAAGTTTCTGAAACCGATGCTATGGGGAAAGTCACTCACTTTGGGTACGACCCAGCCGGTAATTTGACCAAGATTACCGACGCAATAGGCGGAATCACTGAATATGTTTATGATGCCATGAACAATCGAATATCGCAAAAAGATGCCTCTGGACGGTTGACGGTATTCAGCTTTGATCTGCTCAACCGTATGGTTTCAAAAACTTACCCAAATGGTGAAAAAGAAAGTTTTGCCTACGACGCTCTTGGCAACCTTACAAAAAAAACATTACCAACGGGTGAAACCCAAAACTATGAATACGATTTGGCTAATCGAGAAATCCGGCGTACTTTCTCGAATTCAGGTAGGGAAGTCTTGACAGACTATTTTCTTGATGGCCGGGTGAAGCGTGTGCATGATTATCGCGGTGAAACTAGTTTTGACTATGACAACCGGGGCCATTTGACTCGCAAAACCGAGCCAGACGGAAAATCCATCACCTATGCCTTTGATGCACAAGGCAATAAAATCGAAACAAGGACCGAATTCAACAATACTCAGTATAAGTACGATGCCCTTAACCGCATGGATACTGTGATAGCCAATGGAAAGGCAACCCAGTATGGTTTCAACGCTGTAGGAAACCGCACAACTACGCTCCAGCCGAATGGAGTTCAAATCGCATTTGCATACGACAGCTTAAACCGTCTGATACAGGTCACCCATAAAAAGTCCGATAACACAGTATTGTCCAGCTACTCCTATTCCCTAAATGCTGCTGGAATTCGAACATCAGTCCTTGAAGCAGGAGGCCAGCGTGTCAATTATACATACGATGATTTGTACCGCTTAACGCGCGAGGCCCGAACAGGTTCACAAGCCTATATTTTGGATTATGCTTATGATAATGTAGGGAACAGGTTGACGGAGTTACAGGACGGTATTGTGAAGACATACACTTATAATAACCGCGACCAATTGACAAAAATTCAAACGCCAAGCGAAACAATTACTCAAACGTATGATGCCGCGGGAAGACTTGTCACTAAAACGAATGCTGCGGGCACCACTGCATATGCATGGGTGGATGGGGACCGCATGGCTAGCGTGAATGGGCCTGGGGTGAATGTTCAATATCAATATGATGCCGATGGGCGCAGGGTTAAAGAGACTTCTGGCGGGGCGACGAAGCAGTATCTGATTGATAGGCTCTTGCCTTATGGGCAGGTCGTAGTTGAGACTAATGGGTCTGGGAATCTGAATGCTGAGTATGTGTATGGGCTGGAGCGGGTGAGTCAGGAGCGGGGTGGGGTTAAGTCTTATTACCTCGCGGATGGTCAGGGTTCGGTGCGGCAGCTTGCGGACTCGGTGGGTAACGTGACGGATACCTATGACTATACAGCGTTTGGGGAGGCTTTGGCGTCATCCGGAACCACAGTCAATGACTTCCGGTATGTGGGGGAACAGGCGGATCCGAATAGTGGATTCTATTACCTCAGGGCCAGGTGGATGGATCCGGCAAGCGGGAGGTTCATCGGTGTTGATCCATACGATGGTGATCCGCAGGCGCCTATAAGCTTGCATCGGTATTTGTATGCGGCGGTGAGCCCTGCGAGCTTTGTAGATCCTACCGGAGAATCTTACTTGAGTTCTGTTGCTGCACTTTCCCTCAATAGTGTATTGTATACCGTTAGAGCTGTAATCACTTCTACAGCGGCTAGTGGTTTTGCTCAGATCGCCGTTGAGGCTGCTGCCGTAGCGGCTTTGGCATACGCCACAAATGCAATTATGAGTGAAATCGTTCAATCTGCGCCAGCCGATGCTGTAGTAGCTGGGCTAGTGGGTCTTCAAATAATGGCGAGTGAATTCATAAAATTCAAAAATAGCGATGAGTTCAAACGAGCTAGCAAGAAAAATCCTAATGCAAATCATAATGTTGGAATCTGGGGACCTAGCGGGCCAAACGCTCCAGGTAAGGATAGGCCATTTGGAAAATTAAGAGTGTCGAAGCTTGTGCTAACGCATTATTTAAATGGCGGCCCAGGAAGGATTTTTCAATTCCGTTATCAGATCGGAAAAAATGCTGGTCCTGGTCAAGGATTCTTTAATTACCGTGCTGATTACTTGGATTATACGGACAAGACTGGTGGTCCATTTTTTAATCCTCACTATCATTTGCAATGGGGAAGCATTGACCTTGACCATGTGCCGTTTTTCCCTGGAAAATTTTAGTGAAAAATTAAGGAGGATGCTGTGAACGGGGTTTGCATACATTCCAAGGTTGGGGGCAATAAAAGAGCAATTGATTACAGCTTTTGTGAAATTGTTTCACCAATCAGCAACCATTTGGATGGGCTCCATTGGATATTAAGTGGCGTGATCCTTGACGGCTCCAAAAATCTCGAAGAGTTGGATGTCGTCTTGCCTAAATATGAAGCGGGAGAGCTAGGAGAATATCGGCTTATGAAACCAGGTTTTCTACCCGATTGTTGTAAGTGGATAAAGGGTGATTGGGATCAGATTTTTGGTGTTAGGGATTTGGGCGGTTACCGCAAAGCAAATGATTTAAGAGAAGCGAATTTAAAAAAAGAGGCTGAGATATGGTTTCAGTGCGTTGATGCGGCCTATTGGGAAATCTACTCTCAGTTGAATGTGGTTGTAGACCTTCTGATGAAGCAATTTCCAAACTCCTCTGCCTGTTCGCCGCATTCTTAATCCCTTATTGAGATTTGATGTTTATTTCCGCCCCGCCAATCCCTCGATCTGCTTTAATACAAACTGCTGCTCCACAGGTTTCAACTTCTCGAAAGCCTGCTGTAGCTTGATTGCTCTGCGATTTGGGCTCACCCGCACTTTAGCTGCCTGGGATCCGCTTGGCTCTTCTTTGAAAAGGTCAGCGACGCTCACCCCTAAGGCTTTGGCGATTGCAGGTAGCTTGGCCAACTCAGGAGCTTTGATCCCCATCTCGTAGTGCGCCACGGCCGCTTGACTGGTGCCAATGGCTTGAGCCAGCTCAGCCTGGGTCAGACCTGCTTTTTTCCTTAGCTGCTTAAGCGTGATTTTAAAGTTCACGCCCCCAACTCCGGGTTTTTGTTTTTCTCCAGCAAATCGCGCAGTCCATATTGGTCAACCAGGGTCTCGTAGATTTCAATGTCCAGCTGATTGTCCGCCTTCTTATTCTGCAATCCTTCCAGGGTGTACCGTTGCGTCAACGCTTCCCAGAAAACCTGGGTTGCTTCGCGCGAGCGATCGTAGAAGGGACATTCTTTTTTGCCGCACCTGTCGGCGTCTTCGCAAATGCCGCGTTTGATCTCAACGGTTTGCTGACCGTAGATAACACCGAATCCGCCATCGGTAAGGGGAACCTTACATACGACCTTGCGGCCGTAGTCGTCGGGATAACCATAGGGGCAAATAACGCGGGCCATGATTACGGTCAGCCGTGGCCGTGCTTGGCCAAAAAGCCGTCGATCACGCCTACTAGGTTCTCCTGCTCCTTGCGCGTCAGCGTGGGCAGTTTCGGGAGCCGTTTCTTGAGCGGCCGGATGACCTCCGGCACAGCCTCGATCCTCTCCGCATCCTGTGCGTCCAAGAAAGCCTTGAGCGGCACCCCTAGGGCCTGGGACAACTGCTTGAGCAGGGCTGCGTCCGGGCTCTCCATCTCCCGTTCGTAATACGAGATAGCCCGCACTGTCGATCCCATTTTTTGGGCGAGTTCGGGCTGCGTCAAGCCTTTTTTCTTTCGAAGGGTGTAAAGCCGCTGGCCGAAATCGAATTGATGGCCGCCCTTATAGGACGTGCCGGTTTTGGTTCCGCGTTTTCTAGGCATATCCAAAGGTAATCTGGGGGTTGCATAAACTAACGTTATACGTTAGATTAATTTCTGAATTTCTCACTTGACAGCTTTTTTCGATCAAGGAGGTTTAGGATGGTGTACGAGATGGAGACAGGAGATGTGTTCCGGGCGGCCTATCTGGTCAGCCAAGGTGCCCGGGTTACCAAGGCTACGGTGCAAGGCGGGGACCACGTTGTCCTGACTTTAACCGGCGAAGATATCGACCATGAGGACTTGCGCTACCGGACGGCTGCGGGAATGGTAGAACCCTTACGGCTCAAGGAGAACTTGAACCGTCTACGTGATCTGGTGAAACGGACCTTACGAGCTGATGAAAACCACGACAGGAGAATCCCCCATGCCCCGTATTCCCGATTCTGAGCTCGCACGGATCAAGTCCGAAATAGATCTAGCCGCCCTTGTCCGCACCAAAGGCGTCGACCTCAAACCCCACGGCTCCGACCTCATCGGCCGTTGCCCGTTCCATGCCGACAAGACCCCGTCCTTAGTCGTCACTCCCTCCAAAGGCCTGTGGCATTGCCTCGGAGCCTGCCAAGTAGGCGGCAGCGTCATCGACTGGGTGATGAAAACCGAAGGTGTCAGCTTCCGGCACGCGGCCCAAATCCTCTCCGAAGGCAAAGCCGCCACCCTCCTTAGCAGCGACAAAATAGTGAGCCAGTCCACGACGCGAAAACTCGCCTGCCCCCTCACCTTAGACGCCGACGACCAAGACTTACTCAACCAAGTTACCGCCTACTATCACGAAACCTTAAAGCAATCCCCCAAGGCCCTCGAATACTTACGCCAACGCG
>JAYSRH010000575.1:0-2309 GCA_043721115.1 Fibrobacteria bacterium
GTCCGAAATAAAGATAGGGGCCGAATTTGGCAAGGTTGACCATGGTGAAGAAAATGGCATTTGAGGCAACAAAAACGCCCTTTTCAGTTTTTTGAGCCATAAAAAAAATAGCCATGATAGGGCCTGCGCCATGAGAAATGGTAGAAGAAAAACCGGCCGCCACTCCAACGAACACCCCTTCCCAAGGTGTCGGCTGGTACACTCTACTTGGATACCAGATATTTCTGATGATAAGCAGAAGCGTGAGGACCAATGCAGTAGCCCCAATTGAGGTTCGCAACATTTTTTCAGATATACTTGAAACCAAGAACATGCCTAAGGAAATTCCAATTAGCGCCCCGGCCATGGGAAACTTGATGAGAACGAGATTCCACGTTTTTCTAAAGAAGGAAAGGGTCAGAAAGTCGGCGAATATGAGGAGCGGCAAGATAATTCCAATGGCCTGCCTGGCTGGAACAGCAGTAGCCAGCATTGGTGTTGTGAGCATACCGAGACCGGTAGCGAAACCCGCCTTTGACAATCCAATGAGAAACGCGCCTAAGTAGGGATAAATCCAGGCTGGCATCATAGGAACAATAGGACCCTTTTCATATTTTATCCATACCGTTTATATCAAAGTAGCAAAGGGCGCCACGAACATGTCCGATAGAATCATCCGAGCCACCGGTGAAGTTGCAGAACTCCGCTTTGTTTTAGTGGATGCCACAGAAGCAGCCAATACCATCGGCGGATTTCATGGAGCCCATGCCTTCGCGCGTATCTTTTTGGGCGAAACTATCGCTTCTGCTTTGCTACTGGCTTCTGGGCTTAAGAGCAATGGAACGGCGCAGGTCAAATTCCAGTTTTCCGGCGATTTGTCAATGGTCACAGCTGATGCTACACCTTTAGGCTTGGTGCGGGGCATGATACCTACCGAAGAAATCCGTGGAATCGGAGATTTTGAACCCTTGCTTTCTCCACAGTTGATGACGGTTCGAAAGCTGAATGAACAAGGCCTCCGAGTGTCGGAAGGAATAGTGGAAATGCCCTCCGATAATATCGGTGCCACCACGGCATTCTATTTGCTTCAAAGCGAACAGACAAAGTCAGCGGTCGGAATAAAAGCCAAATCGGATCCTACTGGAGCAAGGTTGGAATTTTGTGGCGGGTATCTGGTAGAAGCCCTTCCCAAGGCAGACGAAAAAACTTTAGCAATCATGGAACAAGTTATTCTTAGCCTACCCAGCCTTACGACTTACTACCGCCCGGGTCACGGCTTAGATTTGAACGCGTTGCTCGCTGACCTTGCGGGCCCCTTTAAAACTACCATCCACCGAGAAATTCCCGTCACCGCTTTTTGCCCCTGTTCCGAGGCCGGGGTCATGAAGGCTTTAACCGGACTTCCGCGAACCGAGTTGGAAGATATTTGCATTCGCAAAGAAATCATCGAACTCCACTGTGACTATTGCCGGAAAAGGTATTTGGCTCATCCTGAGCAAATGCGCCTTATTATCGACAAGCTGAAAGCGAACCCGATTCAGGCCCAGGACGGGGATTCCGAGACAGAATCGCCAGAACCGGGTGAAGATCCTCAGTGAGATTGTTGCGGATTCCCAGTAGTCCGTACCTCTAATGTGAACTAAATTTGGAACCGTTCATGAGCCTGGAAAACAACACTTTACTTTTGCTGGAGCCGGACGAAACCGTTCAGGAAATGTTTCGTTCTATCGTCCTGAGTCATGATTTAGCCATGCAAGCGGCTTTCAATATCGAGGATGCGCTCAGGCAATTGTCACAGGGGCAAACGCTGGCCTTTGCATTCAACATAGCGCAAATCAAATCCAACCCATTGGAAGTGGTGCGCAAGATTAGGCTGGAGTTTCCCAATCTTCCGCTCTTGGCATTAGTCGGCAAGGGACATCAAGATTTGGTCATTAGCCTCCTCCAGGCCGGAACCTTTGCCTGCTTGGCGTCTCCTTTTCAACCGGGAGACCTCGCGCATAACTTGAAAAAAATCTTGGCCAACAGTACGGACACGTATAATCCCTTTGCCATGAAGTATGAGGAGCGTACGCTTATCATGCCGAATGATTTTTCCCTGGTCATGCATGTTTCCAAAAGCCTTGTGGATGGTGCGCTACCGTTACACGAAAAACATCGCTACCATATTATTTTGGGACTTGCGGAAATAATCAACAATGCTGTAGAGCATGGCAATCTTGGTATCAGCTTCGAGGAAAAAAGTACGGCCCTAAAGGCTTCCCGATTCTTTCCCTTGGCCATTGAGCGCTCCCAGAAAGAGCCTTATAAGGATCGCGTGGTAACCATTC
>JAYSRH010000576.1:0-16685 GCA_043721115.1 Fibrobacteria bacterium
CTTAGCGTCGAGTATAGGAATTGCTTGATCGAACGAAAATCATCCGGTTCCCGTGATTTCATAATAGTAAGTAAAGCTTGTCCCATGGCTTCCGGCGGCACGTTTGCGAGTGCGCCCATTTGGTACGAGGACTCCGTGAGGGATTGCTTGACCTTCGACACATTTCTTTCCAGCTTTGCGTACCAACTGGGAAAATGAGTGACCACTTCCTTGGCCAAAGCCGCTTCCGCAGTCAAAGGCAAACTCACAACCGTCATCATCGTGAATGCAATATTCTTATATGCCGTGAACGTAGTCAAATCCATGTCCACGATAAAATGGTAGTCCATGCAGTGGAACAGGTACCCGATGAAATGGCATCCCTCCACCATCCCCAGCTCAAATGAGAATTTGCCCTTGCAGCCCAAGGCAAATGTCAACCCCGCGTTCCCGTGGAAATGGAAAACACCATTCTTGTATTCGATCTTCCAATCTGCCTCTGCGCCAACGCCCGCCGAGACTCCGATATCCATTCCGCAATTCCCTAACGATTCGAACTTAGGTCCTCGGTCCGGGGCAGTCCACTCTACCGCAACTTCAATACCCGTGCTCGCCTTCGCTCCCGCGAAGCCCTTTGCTTCTACACCCGACCCTAGCTTGGGTCCTGATGATTTATTTTCTGAACCGGACTTCGCCCCGCCGGATAGAGCTTCCTTCGACAAGTCCAGATCCAAAATGTTCAGGGCACCTGCAACCGTGATGCCGATAAATGCATCCGCTTTCAAAGTGATATTTAGCCGCATCAAGCATTTTCGATTCTTGGCAAGGACGGCATCGAGATACGGCGACTGTTTCAGGAGTGTCAATATATTCACCCCATTTTCCGGCCACGGGAAGGATCCGGTCGCTTTACCACGGACCAGGTCGTACGAGGCGTGGCCGCCAGTGCCCAGGTGGAAAGTTCGTTCACGCACCGAGCCCTTGGCCTCTAGCCCGTCAAAGCCCATCGCGTATTGGCAAACGATCGCTTCCTTGCTGAAGGTATAGGCCTGTCCCAAGGCCTGTCCATCCTTCTCTTCTTTGATGTTCCACTGGATAGGCCACTGGCCCTTGAGTGGTGGCTCTTTGAACAAGGTGCAATTGACGTCGGTGGAGAAAAACGGCGTATGCTCCTTGCTGCCGGGGGATTTTTTCAAAAGTTCACTCAAGTTCTTTTTAATCTCTTCATCCGTTTCCTTGTACCACTTGCCTTTGATCGCAGTCTCATTTCCATTGGCATGTGGGCGGATGTATGCATAGGAGGGCGGGTTGGCCCATTTGATGGGCTTGCGGATAAGGATCATGGCTTCCAGAACCGGCTTCGAATCTCCCACCAATTTACCCTTGAAGAGTGTCTCCGTGTCCTCGTCTATCTCCTTTCCAATTTTTTTACGGACGGAGGGATCCTTGGCCTCCAGCATTTTCCGTGTCTTGCCTTGCAGGTTGCTTAACTTTTCAAATTCAACATGAAGGGTATTATATTCCACCAAGTTGAGGCAGAGATGGTATGCCTTTCGAGTGGGAGAATAATAAACAACACTCTCGAAAGGATTCTCGGCACCAGGAACTGCATCCAGGCTGGGGCTTACGGCTTTTTCAGAATGGGTATGTTTGGCCGTGAAACGGAATTGGGCCTGGTCTGGCAGAGTACCGTCTTTATTTTTGGGCGGATGGGGCAGGGTCAAATCGCACTCCGCCTTGCCTGCTTTGGCATAACATGTCACTGATTGCCCCATCGACTCCCAATTGCCGTTTGATTTAAGAAGCTCCACGCCAACCATGACCCGGTTCTTGTCTACCTTCGCGGGTGGAATATAAATGTCCATGCGAGCGATGGCAGTATCCCCGTATGCGCCTCTATCTCTGTTCCACTTGCAATTGGAAATCACAACGTATATCGCCTGCTTCTCATCCACCTCTTTGGGCGGTGTGTTGGCCTTGACCATAGCCTCCGTGGGCTTAATTTCCTGATCCGCATGTGCTTTGGTCGCAGCGTCTTCCCTGTCTTCTTTGGTTTTCTTCGCGGCCGCACTGCCGCCTTTGCCGTAGGTAAGCGCATGATCACCGGCAGGCTTGGCATTGGAATCCGGTTTCTTGTCATCCGATTCTCTTGAATTGTGCCCAATTATTCTATTCAAGTCCGCATCGCCGGGGCTTTGAAACGGGTTGTTCATCATGGTTATCCTAAAGAGTGAAAACAAAGCTAATGCTTAAATAAGCATTAGACGATTCTGGTTAGGGTAATTGTAAGCACTTAAAGGGCTTCCCAATGCCCGCCCTTATCCGGACCAATGCGTCGAAGGCTGTCCTCGATGGCATTCAGGATGAATTCGATAAAACCTGAACAATCCGATCGCTGGTCCGCAGAACCCAACTTGTCGTAGTAGGCTTGCTGGTGGGACTTGATGATTGTTTCCGCCGGTAAAGAGGCCAGCACGGGCTGCCAGCGGCTCAAAATCAAGGTTTGCCACAACCGGCCCATGCGTCCGTTGCCGTCGCTGAAAGGATGGATGAACTCGAATTCATAATGAAATGCCGCCGTGACGCAAATGCCCGGCGTCTTCCACCAATGCCGTCATCATCAGTGAGTGGGTGTTACGGCTCACTCAGAGACCTCCGCTGGCAGGCAGATTCAATGATTTCATTGGCAATCGATGCGGATACGTAACAATCCAGAAAGCGAAGAAGGCAACTCGATAACTTTTAGGTTGAAATCCGAATCTGCCGAACGGTTCCAACTCCATACCCTGGACCCGACGAGATCATAAGCTACGGCACGAAAGGCCCCAACGGGTAGAGAAACATTACGCACCAAACCCATAGCGCGCCAAGTTGTGATGGACTCGGGTTTCTTGAATGCGAGAGAACGGCCTTTTCCAATGCCATCGACAGGTCCAGTATAATCGAGTCGAACAAGGTTGCCAAGCTTGCCATTATTCGGGTATCCATTGTCCCCCCAACTGAGAAAATAAAAAGCACCATCCGGTCCAATTTTAAGATCGATGGGATTATTGATGGGATTCGCCGTGCTCTGGTCCCAGAACCGCTTAACCGCCACCACTCCACCCGCCGCGTCCATTTGCACGGCATGGATAAGACTGCGGGAAAAGTCGAAGATGAAGAGATGCTTGTCATAATACATTGGAATCTTGTTTGGGGAAGCAAGGGCCGGATTGAAATTATATACCGGACCCAGCATGGATGCGTTGGAGCCGCCGTTTTCAAATACCGGAAAAGCCGTTCCGATGGCTTTATAGGGATACCACACCAAGGCGGGATGGGCCGGAGGCAAATCCTGGATACCGGTATTGTTGGCTGATTTGTTCTGCAGCGCATTTGGGTTGTAGGTGGCGCCACCGGTGGAGGTTTGATAATTGTAGTCATTGTAACAGAAATTATTGGCGGTGCAGTACGGCCAACCATAATTACCCGCCGCCTTGGCCATGTTGACTTCATCATAACCGCGAGGCCCTTGGTTTGGATCATCGATAGTGGCATTAGGTCCTGGCTCCGCCCAAAAGAGCCAGCCGGTTTTTGCATCAACCGTGATCCGGAAAGGATGGCGTACGCCCATGATGTAAATTTCCGGCCTTGCATTGGGCGTGCCAGCAGAAAAAAGGTTTCCGGTGGGAACCGTGTAGGTGCCGTTCGCTTCCGGGTGGATGCGGAGGATTTTTCCCCGTAAGTCATTGGAATTGGCTGCGGATCGCTGCGCGTCGAAATTTGTTCGAGCGGGATCGCGGGGTGAAAATCCCATGGTGGGACCGGAAAAAAAGTTGTTGGTATTGTCAGCCAATCCAATGTAAAGATTGCCCTGGGAATCAAATGCCAGGCAGCCCGTATTGTGTTCATCCGAACTCGTAAGGGAATAGGGAATGCTGAGAATATCCTTTCGCGTAGTCAAGTCCAAATCTCCTGAGGCCAACGCCGTGAAGCGGGCCACAACCAGCGCGGGTGCTGGCGTCAAGCTGCCAAAAAGCAGGAATACATGCCGGTTGGTGAGGAAGGCTGGATCGAGGACAATACTATGCAGATCGTCTTCCCTGACATTGGAAACAGTCAAGGTGGCAGCGTTGGTGGTTGCGGTGGCGGAAGGGGCTTTGGGATCGAACAATCGGACTATGCCGTTTTTTGACAACACGTAGATACGGCCATCTGGCAGAAAAGCGAATTGTGTTGGGTTGGATAAATTGCTCATCAGCACTGTCGTGCGGAATATATTTCTGGCCGGCTGACCCAGCAGGTTCCCGAAGGTTGAAATAATCAGGGCAAGGATCACAATTAGACGAATAGATCCAGCCTGTTCTCTTGCCGGCGCTTCACTGTTGCCTGTATATTTGCCTCTGCCTCTACCCCTGCCTATGCGAGTATGCATTCAACCTCCTGATTAATCCCAAATCAATAAGCCTTAGAACTGATCCATACATTATCCGCGCCTACTAGGCTGCTGATGGCTTTGGTACAGGATATTTCGGGACTGAGACGGATTTTTTCACTGACTACGGAAATATCTCCATGGCCTTGGCCTTCCAAGTGCAACACCAGTTGGCAGGTTCCTTCATATTCCGAACACAGGTCGTGCAAACGCTGAACATTAGGTTCCTGTAACCCTGTCGTCTTCATTCTGACATGCACGCTGCGAGTCAGTTTTCCACGCGCTTCTGCGAGGGGAAGCACTTTGGTGGCGATGAGCTTGGCCGTATTTTTTTCCTCATTGCGTTTATAGGTCCCGCGGATCAGGACCATGGAATCGATTTCCACCAGTTGTCGAACTTCCTCGAAAGTGTCTGACCAGAAAACCACTTCGCATTGGCCAACAAAATCCTGAAGATCGGCAAAGGCAAAGGCGCGATTGTCCTTTTGGCCCAGCAGGGTTTTGAGCTTGGTAATCATGCCTCCAAAGACGACATTGGAATCCGGCGCCAGGGATCGAATGCGATCCGGATCCAATGTACTGGTAACGAAACCGGCCAGCTCGGCGCGATACGGCTCCAGCGGATGGCCGGATAGGTAAAGGCCCAAAACTTCCCGCTCTTTCTCCAACATTTCATTATAAGGCCACGGGTCGACATTGGGCAGTTGGGGTTGGCTCGCATCCAAGGAACCCGAACCGCTGGCAGAGGCTCCTCCAAAAAGACTGACCTGGCCTACGGAGCGATCTTGCTGAAAGGATTGGGCAAAAGCCAGTGCCGTTTCTACGGCTGCAAATTGTTGAGCCCGATTTCCCGGCAATTCATCGGGCAAGGCTCCACCCAGGATCAGGGATTCCAAGGCACGCCGATTCAAGTATTGGGAGTCCACGCGTTGGCAAAGATCAAAAATGGAAGTGAAGGGCCCGTGCGCGTCCCTCTCTTGTACAATTTTTTCAACGGCTGTTAGGCCGACATTTTTTATGCCGCCCAGGCCATACACAATTTTTCCGTCCATAACCGAAAACTTGGCCAAGCTGACATTGATGTTGGGAAAAGTAACCTGGATGCCCATATTTTTGCAATCGTTAAGCAAAATCACAAGCCTGGATGTGTCGTGCATTTCCGAGTTCATATTGGCTGCCATGAACTGGGCCGGATAATTGGCCTTGAGATAAGCGGTTTGGTAGGCGATGGTGGCATAGGCGGCCGAGTGGGATTTATTGAAAGCGTATTCCGAGAAGGGCAGGAGAACCTTCCAAATTCTTTCGGCGAGTTTTGGATCATACCCACGCGCTTTGGCACCATCCACGAACTTAGGGTGAAGTTCGGCCATCTTCTTTTCATCTTTTTTGGCCATGGCGCGGCGCAATAGATCCGCACCTCCCAGAGAAAAGCCGCAGAGGATTTGGGCGATTTGCATCACCTGCTCCTGATAGACGATTACGCCATATGTTTCCTTGAGGATCGGTTCCAAGTCTTTATGGTAACAGTCCATCGGTTCCATGCCGTGTTTTCTGGCGATGTATTGGCCGATGAATTGCATTGGGCCTGGGCGATAGAGCGCGTTCATGGCGATCATGTCTTCAACGCTGCTGGGTTTGAGCTTGCGCAGATAGTCCTGCATGCCGCCCGATTCGAATTGAAAAATTCCCACCGTCAGGCCCTTGCCCAGAAGCTGGAAGGTGGGGCCGTCTTTTTCAGGTAGGGTGAAAAGATCCAGTTTTACACCCGTGGTTTGTTCCACTTGAAGCAAGGCATCCTTGATCACTGAAAGATTGCGTAGACCCAGAAAATCCATTTTGAGTAGGCCGATGCTTTCCGAATACGTCATATCGTACTGGATCATCACTTGATCGGAGTCCGGTTGTCGAAACAGAGGCGCAAAATTGACCACAGCCTGTGGTGCAATGATCACGGCCGCCGCATGCATGCCGGCTTGACGCACCACGCCTTCCAGGCTAAGCGCATAATTCCACATTTGTTTGTACGGTACTCCGCCGGATTCAATGGCTTTGAGCACCTCGGGGATATCGGACACATAACTGTTTTCCGATTTTTTATCCGAGGCGGGTCGAACCAAACCTTTAGTCAAAGCCGGAATGAGCTTATTTATCTTGTCCACTTCTTTGTGATCGACGCCAAGCACGCGGGCGACATCCTTGAGCGCGGCCTTGGCTTTAAGCCGACCATAGGTTACGATTTGCGCAACCGAATCCGTACCGTACTTTTCCACCACGTATTGAATGGCAGCCTGGCGACCGCTATCGGAAAAATCCGTATCGATATCCGGCATGCTTACGCGCTCGGGATTGAGGAAGCGCTCGAAGAGCAGTTTGTAGCGGATGGGATCTACATCGGTAATCCCCACCGCAAAGGATACCAGAGAGCCTACTGCCGAGCCGCGTCCTGGACCTACCGGAATGTCCATGCCGCGGGCTGCATTGATAAAGTCCTGGACGATTAGCATGTAACCGGCCACGTTCATGTCCTTCATCACTTTTAGTTCGAATTCAAGCCGGTCCGTGAGTTCTGGCGTAACGACTGGATAACGCTTGGCTAAGCCTTGTCTCGCCAAATGCGCCAGATATTGGTCCCCATCCGAAAAAGTATCGGGAATAGGAAATTGCGGAAGATGCAACTTGCCGAATTCAATGGTGACATCGCATTGATCGGCAATACGAATTGTGTTTTCCAAGGCTTGAGGATATTCCCCAAAGAGCGACTCCATTTCCTCCGCGGACCGCAAGTAATATTGGTCGGATGGAAATCGCGGGTGATTGGGCTCTTTGATCTTGTGGCCGCCCTCGATGCAAAGCAGGATTTCATGGGCCTCGGCATCGGCCTTCTCCAGATAATGCACATCATTGACCGCTACCAGTTTCCATCCGACGGATTTGTGTAATTCCAAGAACCGGCGATTGACGGTTTCCTCCGCTGCCACACCATGGGATTGCACGCACAGGTATACATTTTCCTTTCCGAATAAATCGGAATAGGCTTCCAGGATTTCCAGGGCCCGGCTGTCATTGCCTTTCAGAATATGCTGGCCTACTTCACCCTGAAAATTGGCGGTGAGACAAATCAGACCTTGGCTGCGGCCCTTCAGAGATTCATGATCGATTCGGGGTTTCTGATAGAAGCCGTCGAGGTATCCATCCGAACAGATGCGCAGAAGATTTTTATACCCGATATTGGTGGCGGCCAGCAATATGATTTTAGCATGGGTAACTTGATTGGCTGAATAGGTGCGATTGGTGCGTCTATCCGGCGCAACATAAAGATCACAGCCCAATAGCGGTTTGATACCCGCTTTTTTGGCCGCGTGGTAGAATTCGAGAATACCAAACATGTTGCCGTGGTCGGTCAAGGCCAAGGCCGGCTGTTGCATGGCAGCGGCCTTTTTCACCAAGGCGCTGGTGCGCGCCGAGGACTGGAGCATCGAGTACTCCGAATGGGTATGGAGATGGACGAATCGTTTCTCCATATCCACCTACTCCATAATCCGCATGGCTTTCACATTCTCAAGCACATACTCGTTCCTGTGTCCGGATTCCATTTCTATGCCAATGAGCTTTACTGGATTACGATTTTTGAGAATGAGCAGAGGTTTCAAGGCAATGCGCTTGGGCGCGGGCGAGGGATAACTGAATTCGATTTTCAATTCTTTTGCGATGGCCTCTTCGAGGTTTCCGATCAGCTGTGCCATTTCCTGCTCCCGCGAGGCTACGGAAAATTTGTCTTGGGGCACGGCCGGCTGGGCGCGCAAATTGCCGGGAGTTTCCCGGTAGGCCAGTTGGCCTAAGGTAGGAACCGCAAGTTCCCATGTTCCGCCCATAGGTGTCAGTGCGACCTTTTCCAATTGTACAGTGCGTCGCGAGTCTTCGCCAGGTACCAGGCCAAAGTGTTGTAGCAATTCCTTCACCTGAGGTTTGTTTTGCCGATTTAATACAAACCCGTAGTTTGGGATGACCTCGGTGATGAGTTCCAGGAATTGAGGGATTTCTTGTAGCTCACGGAAACGCACTGCGTCGGACACTCTCAGCACCAGTGCGTCCATGAATAGGGTAGAGGCATAGGTTGAAGCCCAATCCAGCAGGGTTCGTCGCGCGGGAGCTTCGAAGCCGAGCCAGGTAAGCGTATGCTTGAACTCCTCCATGGGAAGCCCGGCTTGCAACCCTTGGATGACGCTTTCCTTGGTGAAATGATAACGTCCCATGAATTCGTCATTGCACTTTTGTCCCACCAATTCCAAATCGTGGAGCAAATTAAGGGGCGAGTCCAGCGGAACCAAGCTTTCCAGATTGGGCAAACTGATGGGCCGCGTCGAATTGGATTCCGTTTCTTGTTCGGTAGAATACAGATGTAAACTTTCTGGTGTAGTTCGGATCCAGGCTATGCGGCCTTTTGCCATTCCGAAATCAACCAAGCCCAATAGCCAGAGTTCCTGTAAAACCTTGGGAAGGTTTTCCCAAGTGAAAGCGCTCTTTTCATCCAAATAGGTTTTGCGTTGTGGACCAGAATAAATCCAGAATAAATTGGCCCAAGGTGAAATCCTGGAAGCGGAAAGCGTTCCAATCGATTCTGAAAGCGCCAAACTGGACAGTGCCTTTAAAGTGTGGGACATGCCATGCAAACGACTCGATGTCCACCAATGGGCCATACGCAACCAGGCATCGTTACGGCCTTCCTTGAGCAAGGACTTGCCTTCCACGGAAAGGTGAAGCACTCCGTCTTCCTGAAGTACCAGATGCGTGGCGACTGCAAAGTGCAGCAGAAATTGAACTTCTTCTCCAGGCAAAGCAGAGGACAGTTTTTCCCCGAAGGAAAATCGTTGTGACAATTCCTGCAAATCTTTCCTGTGCATTTCGCCGCTTTGGGTGATTTTAACTGCACCCAGTTCTACTTGTGTGAGAAAATGACAAAGATGCGAGGTTAGGAAATGTCTATAGCTGATCCAGTTCGTGCCCTCCTGACTGGGGCCGTAGGTGCATAACTCTTTGAGTACTGCGGGAAGGATCCCTTGTGCCATTTCCCGGAAGCCGTAGTAAACACGGGATTTTTCCAGGTCACGGGTAAAGATCAGCAGCTCCTGCTCCATTTTTCCAAGCAGCATCAGGACTTGGGAGGGCGGGAACCCGTCCAAGGAGCTCAGCAATTCAGCTTCCGTAGCTCCGCGGTCTTCGGCGACATAAATCAAGGCCAGTAGATATCGGCCTTGTTTCTCAACTTCCTGTAGCCTGCTGAGAATGCGTTCGTTTTCCAACGTCCAGGCGTAAACCAGTTCAATAACCTTTGCGGCCTGCATTAAGCCTACATTGGGGTCACTGCGCCTGTGAAGCTTTATGACATAGGATTTTGGGGCATCCGTCAAGAATTCGAGAAGGGAGTGCAATCGACCATACCTGTTTAATTTGGGATAAGGGGAGTAAATATAATTCCTAAGTGACTGGTCAATATCCGCTCATACCTTCCGGAAATTGGGAACGATTTACCACCTTAAAGGGACCGAGGCATTCTATTTTGGAGGAGAACTGCGAAAAGTACCCGGTTACGACCAAAACCATACTTTGGCCCTGGAATTGCTTGTTGGACCCATAGGAATATTCAGTCTGATTCAAATGAATGCCCAAATGAAATCAAACAGCTCTTCAAACAGCACTTTTTTAGCTAGAAATCGGCTTTTTTTCCACCTATTGAGCAAGGTTTTCGCCATTGCGCTGACTTTTCAAATGGGGGCCAATGCCCTGTTCCTAAATGAACCCATTACTGCCTTGCGAGTCCCCAATAACAGCATCGTTATAGATGGACGGCCGGATGCGATTTGGAAGGCGCTTGCAGCGCGCTACAGTTCCAACACCCTCAGTTTTAGCACGTATTCAAAAATTGTACTCCTACAATCCGATGCCATTCGCAATGCCAATCCCGCCAATTATTACACGGCACCCTCACAGGGCTCTATAACCCTGGTGGCCGCTTACGATGACTTTGCTCTTTACTTTTTATTCCTGGTTAAAGAGAACACCGCATTTAATCCTACCACGCTGTGCACGGCAACGAATCTTTGGAAAGCCAATGCCCCTGAGGTGTTTATCGATCCCTCCCCTTGGGATGAGAACAATTATCGCGCTTATTTTTCTTTGGATGGTACAGGGCTGGTATTTGGTACCTCTCCGAAAACCGTTCAACTGGATAAGCCTATTTATCCCACGGATACACGGTTCTTTTTTCGAAATCGCAAAACAGCTCCAGATAAATTTCAGATTCCAGCCTCCCCTCCAAGCGGGGTTTTGGCCATGGCCTCGGTCCATTCCAAAAATGACAGTTTGCTGGTTGGTGTAGAAATGAAAATTCCCTATTGGACCGGCAACGCAATAGATTTCGAGCCCGGAAAAAGCATGTTCATTTCATGGGGATATAACCACTATCCCAATGCTGGCAAAGCCAATTGCGATTCCACACCAATTGCGTACAGATGGGCCAAGCACTATTTGACCTATACTGCCGGGGATGCTAATAAACCGGTAGGTTGGCGCGCAGGAGACAGCACCCACTTTGATCCAACGCGTTCTTGGGACGGGTGGGGACGGTTCGATCTCTACTCTGGATCGGTATACACGGGGAATTGCACTTTTACGGATACCGCCACATGGGAATTAAGTAAATGGAGCACTATGTGCTCACCTGCAACGGCAATAGCCTCTCCTGAGAAAAAGGTTCCCAAAAAGAAAGAACGGCCATCACTAAAGCCGTTCTTATTTCAAGATGTACTAAGGGATGCACGGGGCCGAGTCATCGATGGCCCTGTCAAGTTTGACTTTGGCGAAACCCCTTCGCCGTTAAAGAAAAACATTCCAGGCCTAAAATAGGCCCAGTCCCACTTACATGGGGTTGTCGCGTTTGCCGCTGCCGTCGTATTCAATGGCAATGGTGCCCACTGGACAGCCTTCGGCCGCTTCTACGATTTCATCTTTCAATCCCAATTTCGCGCCAGCTTTGATGACCATTTTTTCTGGAACTTCAAATACTTCAGGGCAGGTGGCTTCACAGGCCCCGCACATGGTGCATTCATTTTCGCTTTCGTCGAGCCAAACCTTGGTTACGGCCATTTCTCCAAACTCCTGTCTTATTCGATATTTTACGGTATGGCCAGGTATTTAGCACTTATTAATTACCTAGACCCTACCAAAACTCCCCTAAGGGGATTGTTATTACACTTTTTAGAAGATACTAGGGCCATGTCTATTTGGCAATAAAAGCGGGCTTTCGATACCGATCAAGAGACGCACTTCAGAGGTACAAAGTGGCGGCCCTACTTGCTATTTTCGCTATCCAATGCAGATAGAAGTAGGAATACTCGGAGCGACGGGTTTTACGGGTGGGGAATTGGTGGGTTTGCTGATACGGCACCCGCACGTTCGATTGGCTTGGCTGAGTTCGGAATCCCAACCGGGGCAGGCCTATGGCAAAGTTTATCCGCAATTTTTGGGGTTTCTCCCCGCAGCTGCTGAGAAAATGAAAAGTTTTGAAGCCATCAAGGATACGGCTCCCGATGTCGTATTCTCGTGTTTGCCGCATGGCACATCCGCAGAGTGCGTCGCGCCCTTTCTGTCCAATGGCAAAACCTGCGTGATCGATTTGTCGGCGGATTTTCGTCTTAAGGATGCGGGAATTTTCGCTCAAGCGTATGGGCATCCCCACCCTGCCCCTGAACGTCTGCCAGGCAGCTTATACGGCCTTTCAGAAATCCATGGGGCGGCAATAGTCGGAGCTAAGCTGATTGCCAATCCGGGCTGCTATCCCACCTCGGTGCTGCTTCCGCTTTTTCCTCTGCTTAAAATGGGATTGATTTCCTACGAGGGCATCATCATCGATTCCAAATCCGGTGTTTCCGGGGCCGGCAAAAAAGCCACCGAGACCACGCATTATGTGAACGCCAATGAAAGTGTTGCGGCCTATGCCATCGGGGATCAACATCGCCATCGCTTGGAAATACAGGAACAACTGGGTTTGGCCGCTGGAAAGAAAGTGGAAGTGCTTTTCACGCCGCATCTAATACCCATGGAAAGAGGCATTCTCTCCACACTTTATTGCGATCTCATGCCCGGAGTGGGCGAGACCGATATTGTTACTTGTCTACGCAAACACTATGGCGATTCTGATTTTGTACGCATTCGCGAGGAATTGCCGCGCACCGGTGACGTTAAGCATACCAATCTCTGTCATATCAAAGCCTATCAGCCGATAGGCAGCCGAAAGCTCATTCTCATTTCCGTGATCGACAATATGGTTAAAGGCGCTTCCGGCCAGGCGGTTCAGAACATGAACTTGGCATTTGGTCTTTCCCCTAGGCTCGGTTTGATTTAGGCAAGTTGACTGGAACAATGCCTAAGATGAATCTGTCTTCGAATTCTCTCCGACCCTGCGTCATTAAAATCGGCGGCTCGATGATGGATGATGAAACGGCCTTGGTCGGCTTGTGTCAGGCGCTGGTGGAGCTGCGCATGACCGGCATGCGCCTGGTGCTCGTGCATGGTGGGGGAAAGGATATCAACCGGCATCTCGCATGGCTAAATGAAGAACCCGTTTTCCTACAGGGCCTGCGGGTTACCAGTCAAGCCGCCTTGAAGGTAGTGGAAATGACGCTCACGGGGTATGTCAATCAAAAGTTGGTGAGCCTGCTGAATGCGAAGGAGACTGTGGCGGCAGGCGTTAGCGGAGTGGACGGGAATACTTTTCTATGCGAACGCGTTTCTGCTGAATTGGGTCAAGTGGGGCGAATCGTAAAAGTCCGTACGGAACTCGTCGACACCTTGCTGGCGGCAGGATTTCTCCCTGTCGTTTCTCCCATTTCCGTGGATGGCAATCAAGCCCATTTCAATGTAAACGCGGATGATGCCGCCTCCGCTTTGGCCGTGGCCATGCATGCTGAAAAACTGATCTTTGTTTCCGATATCGAAGGGGTGCGGGGACAAGATGGTCTGCGCATTCCCGAGTTGGACGACGCCTCTACGCAGGCTCTCATTCGTGATGAGGTAGCCACGGGAGGCATGATCCCCAAATTGAATTCGTGCCGGGCCGCCTTAACCAGTGGCGTCGCCCAGGTGCATATCTGCGGCTGGTCCGGATCCGATCGCTTTGCCGCCCAAGTACGCGGCGATGTCAATACCGGCACCATCATTCGTTAATCCACTCCAGTGGAACACTCAAGGAAGGACGTAACATCCATGGAACCTAATTATTTGATCCAAAATTATGGAGTACGGGATCTCGTCATCGTCCGCGGCCAGGGAAGTTGGGTGTGGGATGATAAAGGGACGCGCTACTTGGACTGCGTCTCTGGAATAGCCGTTAACGCCTTTGGCCATTGTTTCCCACCCATTGTAGCTGCCATCCAACAACAGCTTGAATTGTACCTGCATGCCAGTAATCTGTATTTGATGCAGCCGCAAATGAAGTTGGCGGAAGTTTTATGCCAGGCCATGGGAATGGACAAAGCCTTCTTTTGCAACAGCGGCACTGAGGCCAATGAAGGGGCGATAAAATTTGCCCGCAGACATTGGCTTTCCCAAGGTCTGGATCAGAAAATTGAAATTCTTTCCTTTACCTCTTCGTTTCATGGCCGCACGTACGCGTCCATGGCGGCGACTGGTCAGGATAAAATCCGAAACGGTTTTGGACCGCTTCCCGGTGGCTTTCGCACGCTCCCTGTAAATGATGCCGCCGCTTTGCGTGCGGCTGTAGGCCCGCAAACGGCCGCCATTTTGTTTGAGCCATGGTTGGCCGAGGGAGGCATAGTCGCACTGTCTTCCGAAACCATCCAGGCTCTAAAGGAAGCCCAGTCTAAGGGCGTACTGCTTATCGCCGATGAAATCCAAACGGGCCTAGGTCGTACCGGGGAAATTTTGGCGTCCAGGGCTATGGGACTGAATCCCGATTTGGTGACCCTGGCCAAGGCACTGGGGGGAGGCTTGCCGCTAGGCGCGGTGTTGATGCAGAATGCGGTGGCGGACTCCATTCATGCGGGTGATCACGGTTCCACTTTCGGCGGAAACCCGGTGGCTTGTGCAGCCGGACTGGCGGTGCTCGGTGCATTATTACGCGAGGGATTTCTGGCAGAGGCCCGAATTCGCGCCGCCGCCCTGCGGCAGGGGCTGCAAACACTTGTGGATCGAAAGGCTGTGGAAGGCATTGCATGCGGCCCGGTTTTAGGAAAGGGATTTCTTACCGGCTTCCGCTATGGTGGAGATTTAGCTGCTTTGATGGCTTCCTGCCGTCTTCAGGGAGTGCTGGTGCATCGGGCGGGCCAGGATGTTTTAAGGCTTTTACCGCCGATAAACATTACCCAGGAAGAGATCGGGGAGCTGATTGACCGATTGGATCGGGCCATGGTAAAATAAAGCGAAAGCTAAAATAAAGTGAATGAATAACCTCGCAGGTAGCCGTGTCCTCCAAGATGTTCAAGAAAATCACGCGAGCCTACCATGTCGGGGACATTATTTTCCTGCAAGGCTCGAAATGCGACGGTATTTATAGCGTTCAAAAAGGTTTGGTCTCGGTTTACAAAACCAAAGCGACGCCCCAAGGGCCCGTAGATATTGAGCTGGTCCAACTTGGGCCGGGCAGCATGTTCGGCGAAATGGGAATGTTCGACAACACTCCCCGTGACGCTTCCGTCAAAGCCCTGGAGTTTACCGAAGTCATCATTATCACGAGAGAAATGTTCGAATCCCAGATGGCGGCTTTGCCTCCATGGATCATGAATTTCATCAAAATTCTTTCCGGCCGCCTCCGAGTCACCAATGAAAAATTGGCCGTGGTCATGCAAACGATGGAAACCAATGGCATCAAGCCACCGGAAGAGAAATCGGAGCCGGTTGCAGAGGTGAGCCTGATACCACCTGAGTCTGATGATTCTCCCGTCGTCTAATTCCCCCTGATTTTGTGCTACATTTATCTTTGCAAACCAGATGCCAGGCGGTTTCCCGGCATCTATGAAAGGTGTCATGGAGAAGCGGAGCAAGAGCAGCGAAACGAAGTCGGTGAAGAATTCTCACAAGGGTGGCAAAGGCGCTAAGGCCGACAGGGCCGGTAAAACTGGCAAGCCCGGTAAGCCGAAAGTGGTGTTGGCATATTCGGGAGGCCTGGATACTTCCGTCATCATTCCTTGGTTGATCGAAAATTACGATGTGGATGTCATCGCGTTTGCAGCCGATATCGGCCAAGGCAAAATCGAAACCGACCCACTCAAGGAAAAAGCCGCGCGAACTGGCGCTTCCAAATGTTATGTGCTGGATTTGCGACAGGAATTTTTAGAGGAATATGTTTGGCCCACCTTAAAGGCGGGCGCTAAATATGAAGGCCAGTATCTCCTAGGCACGTCCATGGCTCGGCCCTTAATCGCCAAGCACCAGGTTTTGATCGCCGAGAAGGAAGGTGCGTATGCCGTGTCCCATGGGGCAACGGGCAAAGGCAATGATCAAGTACGTTTTGAATTGACTTACATGGCCATGAACCCGCATCTTAAAATCATCGCCCCTTGGAAAGATCCAAAGTGGAATATCCGCTCCCGTGAAGACGCCATTGAATATGCCGAACAGCGCAATATTCCACTGACGGTATCCAAGAAAAAGATCTATTCCGAGGACGGTAATCTTTGGCATTTGTCCCATGAAGGCGGCTCCCTGGAGCATCCCGAAAAGGAACACAATTGGGACATGCTGCGCTGGACGACTCTGCCGGAAAAGGCGCCCAACGTAC
Source organism: Fibrobacteria bacterium (assembly GCA_043721115.1). GTDB lineage: Bacteria > Fibrobacterota > Fibrobacteria > UBA11236 > UBA11236 > Chersky-265. Next base: position 16,188 of record JAYSRH010000576.1, read on the forward strand.
CTGGTTATGTCGACATTGAATTTCATAAGGGCATTCCCGTCGGATTGGATGGCAAACGGCTTGGGGCTGTGGCGTTGGTCGAGAAGCTGAATATATTGGGCGGCAAACACGGCTGCGGCTTGGTGGACATGGTTGAAAACCGTCTGGTGGGTATGAAGTCCAGAGGTGTGTATGAAACTCCCGGCGGTGCTTTGCTCTATCGCGCCCATGAATTCCTGGAACAATTGGTGCTAGATCGGGACACGCTGCTTTATAAGCAAAGTGTGGGTGCGAAATACGCGCAGATGGTCTATGACGGCTTATGGTTCACGCCATTGCGACAAGCCTTGGACAGCTTTATCAATACAACCCAAGAAGTAGTTACCGGTTCCGTGACGCTGAAACTGTATAAGGGAAATATGAGTTTGGCCAAAATGTCCAGCCCCTTTTCCTTGTATGATCCAGGTTTGGGCGGATTCTCGGACGTCGATACGTACAATCAGCAGGACGCCACAGGGT
>JAYSRH010000577.1:0-5767 GCA_043721115.1 Fibrobacteria bacterium
TTTTGGATTTCGGTGAGGATTTTAAGCAATGAGTTTTCACATTTTTTTAAAAATTGCAATCGAGTCTCTTCCAGTGATACTTCCTTGCGCACGACAAAAACCTGTTTTTCATGCGCTACTAAGGCGAGGATATAATCATGCTCCAACCATTGGCTGAAATAGGCTACTAGCGCTTCGGTATTAATGAAATTGTACTTGATTTCCTCGCGAGACGCGACGTCTTGTCCAATCGACCAAGGCGCGTATTCCGGGTTGGGTGGATAGGGATAAAGCATGGTCATATGTGAAATTATTGGCGCGGCGAGGGGTGGCGTCAAGAACGGGACGCACTGCGCTGCAAATGTGACCGATTCTTGACCTCGAAAACCCCCAAGAGCCTTAATTACTATATTATTTCGGCCATTTTTGCCTATATAAACACTTTCGACTGGACCTCAGCATGAATTTCGACATTAAAGACCTGCTCTTTTTTGGACCCATGATTTTGATAATTTATTTCATGATCTTTTTGCCAAAGAAAAAAGAGCAGCAAGCCATGACTAAAATGCTTGGTTCACTCAAAAAGGGTGACCGCGTCTTGACGCATTCAGGCATGTATGGGGAAGTGGCCGCCATCAAAGAGAATCTCATTACGCTTAAGTTTTCCGACAATGTACGCATCGATTTCAACAAAAGCGCCATTCAGAAGGCAGTTGATGAACCGGTAGAAGCCAAAGAAAAAACCTAACTTCAAACGACTGTCACAGCGAGCACTTTATGATATTGCCCATTTACAAATACGGCCAAAAGGTGCTCCGTAAACGCGCCGTGGATGTTGGCGTCATCACACCAGGACTGGTCAAACTCGCCGAAGATATGCTTGAGACCATGTACGATTCCGCCGGAGTCGGCTTGGCTGCGCCTCAGGTAGGCAAATCTCTGCGCTTAATAGTGGTGGATATTACTTCGGAAGAAGAGGAGCGAAAACCGTATTATCTCTTCAATCCCGTGGTGATGGCCTCGAGCAATCCGGTCGGTGCAGAGGAAGGTTGCCTGTCGGTACCCGGCATTTGGGCGGAAGTGGAAAGACCGGAAACCATTACGGTAGATGCGCGTGGGCTGGATGGGAAAAAGGTGGTCCTTAAAAACATTTCCGGGCTGCTGGCCCGCTGCATCCAACATGAAATCGATCACCTTAACGGAGTGCTCTTCGTCGATAAGATTTCCGATGCGGATAGGACATTAAACGAGGTGAAACTCCAGAAGCTCTCCAAGGAGTCAAAATCGGCCCCAAGGTGAAATCGTCACCACGCTTTAGAAGCCTAGGGATCGCGCAGCTTGGGTTAGGCCTCCTCAGCTTTATTTTTTCTTGTGCTACTGCCCCGGACAAGCCAACTGAATTACCTAGCCGCAATCTGCCCATTTCCCTACCCTATCCTGAAGTTGAAGATACTCTGGCATGGGATCCCGATCCCATTCATGATTCTGACCGGGCTGGTTCTGACACGGATTCCACCCATGCTACCCTTGCACTAGGCGCTATTGGCTGGTCCAGCCCACCTGTTTCACCCGACACTACTTCAGCCGTTACTCCGCCGATACCCCTCCCAGACGGAATACGAACGCAGGCTCGCCCCAAGGATTTAGCCGATAAGATTCGAGTTTTGTTAAGCCGGGAGGCCCGGGCCCTTTCAGTGTATTCACTGGGAGAATTGCAGATTCTGAGCGAAAGTGTCACCCTAGAACCTAACCCAGCCCTGCGCTCATGGACTGCCACCAAGCTCGTGACTGTGCGTGGAGCGATGCTAATCCGTCGCCAAAACCTTGGTTTTGAACTCAGCCAAAATGGAAAGACCCTGGCAACCACCTCATCCAACCGTCTCAGATTAATATCCGTAAACCGCTTTAACCTCATCGATTTGAACGGCTCCGTTTACCGAGGCGGCATGCATTTATTGGGACAGAACGATGGCAGCATCCTGACTATCAATGTGCTGGGCGTAGAAGACTACCTACGCGGCGTTTTGCCTTATGAACTCGGCACCGTAGACCGCGGATCCTTGGAAGCGCTAAAAGCCTTGGCTGTGGTAGCCCGCACCTATGCCTACAAACGCATGCTACACCCGGGCAACCGCGACTTCCACGTCTTTAGCGATGTTCAGGACCAAGTTTACAAAGGCGTAAAAGGCGAATACTTGCTGAGCGACCGTGCTGTTTGGGAGACCCGAAGCATGGCCGTTTTATACAGGGATAGCTTAGCCCAATGCTATTACTTCTCCACCTGCGGCGGCCACACCGCCAGTAAACATGAAGTATGGGGAGGAGAAAGCGTTCCCTACCTGCTTTCACAATCAGACCTTGATGAAAAGGGCCAAGCCTATTGCCGCATTTCCAAATATTCGTCCTGGACTGAGGATTGGAATCCATTACAGCTGGCAGGTATACTCAAGCGGAACTTAAAATCTGCAGGCGTAAATGATATCCCGACTTTTAGTCGCATCAAAAGCCTTGAGGTCATTAGCCGAGCCAGCTGTGGTCGTATTAGAGTCCTTAAAATCAACACGGATGGTGGGCCTATCCTGATCAAGGGAGACAAGGTTCGCTGGGCGTTAAGGCCCTCCGCGAACGAACGCAAAATATTGCCAAGTGCCTCGTTTGACGTGAGAATGGTCGATGGCCAGGTAACGGCCGAGGGACGGGGATTCGGACATGGAGTGGGCCTGTGCCAAATGGGAGCCATCGCCCGCGCTAAAGCGAATCAAAGTTTTAAGCAAATCATCGACGCCTATTTTACTAATGTTCAACTGGTAGAATACCGGTAAAGTTGGAGAGGTAAATTGTGTTGGTTATTCGAGACATGCAAGTGCAAGCGCTTGGCGAGTCGATTAGGTCGCAATTCGAAGGGCGTCTGCAAAACCATTTAATCGAAGCCTTCCCACGCCAATGCGAATTCCTAGGTTCAACTCAGGTTCGGGAAATTATCAAGCTGGGGGTATTGCGCGCGAGTCGTTTTGGTTTTAATAGCGAAGCGGATGTCTTCTTATACCTCTGTTTAATGATGATGCTCGGCTCGTTTTTCGATGAAGACCCCTTGCTTCATTGGGTGCCACGCTACTTGGACGCGCCCCTTAGACCAGGAATTGCTGGAGACCGTGAAAAATTATTGCAACTCCATGCTGCCACCATGGATTACCTTGACTTTATAGCTGGAAACGAGAATGAGAATCTCATTCGTGCCCTAATTCGTTTTCGTGATTTCGATGTCAATGCCTTCCGAAAACTATCCGACATCGGTCTCCCTCAGGCTCTTTGCGACATTTGTTCTTCGCTCTATCCACAGAAGGCAGCCTTTGCCGGAACATCGTCCATCACAGCTTCATTTCGACGCGCAGTTGCTGACGGTCGAAGCCATGGACTACTTACCGCTTATGGCCTAGGTATATATACTGCAACGGCCTTTATGTTGGGCCTAGGATTTAGGAAAGATCCTCAATTTACTTGGGCGAACCATGCGCTCAATCATCCCGTCCAAGGCAACGGTGAAATGGCCGCGACGCAACTCAATGCCGAGGCTAGGAAATACCTCGCATTTGGCCTCACTGGCGGATAGTCCATTATGTGTATACCAAAAAAAGAGAAACGCAAAAACCAAACCAAGCAAGTTGTTTCTAAGCAAGAACCGGTAGTCAGCTCAAAGTGCCATGTGGATTCAGTTGAAGAAATTTCAGAAAAAACAAGTTTGGAAATCTATGATCTAACCGCAATTACCTGTGATTTACCTATCAAACTTACAGATCGCGATTTGCACTGGAAAACGTATTCCACCCCAGGTACTGCCAAGGTTACGGTGACCACCGATCCGAATCAAAAAGACGTGTGGGATCTTTTAAAATGGAGCGAAGGCCCTCCTGGTGCATCTGAAAACGAAAAGCTTATAGACTTAACAACCCCTCGCGATGCAAAAATAAGTGTGACCCTCGAACAAGATATACCAAAAACGCTAGTTGCCGATCTTCATATCTGTCAATGGCCTGTACTTGAGGTGCAGCTTATTCAATTCAATGCGATTTCTGTCGTTGAGGATGGAACGCCTCGCATCGACAAGCTCTTATCGCGCCGTTGGGAAAAAGGAAGAGCGAAGCAAAATCCAATATGTTACGCAGCCGGAAGTAAGATTAAAGTAGACGCCACGTTAAACGTCACGACAGTTTCCACCGATGCTGAAGACGTCAAAATAAAGGCGGTATCCACGTTGGGTGGCAAAGTGTTCACCTGGGAGGCTATTGCCAAGATACAAGCGGGAAAGAAAACAGTTGAGGTGAAGGCCATTAGTTGCGATGTCGCCTTAGCAATGGGTGTAGCCATTTACGATGCAATGACTCTCGACTGGTCCATGTTGGGCTCAGACGGCGTCACCTGGTCGGCAATTGGCAGTACCGTGCAAACACTGTATGTGACCTTAGGTACGCCCGTGGTCGGCACGAAAGCCTATTGGACCCTACTTGACGTTTCCTGTCGGGCCGCGGCGGGTCAATTAACCGAAAATACCTTTGTTCCAGCTGCCTTTACCGCATTTGCAAATAGTACTGGAGATGGCAGAGGCATGGTACGGAAAGGCGACGGAGTTCGTTTGTCCTACTACAAATTTGGTGTGAAGACTTCTGGAGATCAAACCGAGCCCTCCGTATACAGTACTCGCGGCATTCTCAGTCGACCTGACGGAACCGGGCGCTGCGGGGGATGGGCAAATCTCTTAATCCACCTTTTCAAAATCCACGGAATCTCGAGTGGTAAGCAACTCTTATTTTTCCGCCCCTACGATCTCAAACCGGATATTTACAATCGTTTTTTGGTTAAGAACTGTACATTCGCAGGTGCAGGCACGGCCAACGCAAAGGCGGGCTATACGCATAAGGGGGATACTGAGTGCATAAAGCAGAACGGCCTGGCAGGCCAGGGCAAAACGAACCCACAATTTGATTTTGGCGATCACGTTGTAGTAGAGCATGACGGAAAAATTTACGACCCATCGTATGGCGCTGGTCCAATCCTCTCACAGCGAGCCTATGAAGATGGCGCCATTGCTGGAATCGGCAGAATTACCACTGGAATCCAATTCACCCAATTGGATGGAACAAAACAATTTATTTCTGAAGAGTGCGCGGAAGGATTTATTGCCCATACAGTTACGGCCGGTGAGACTATCGCAGATATTGCTTTGGCATATACGGTTGCTTCGGTCGTCCAACTTTTCGATCATCCTTATAATCATCATTTAAAGACCACAAGAGTTACTGCGGACAAAATTATGGTGGGAGATACAGTGAATATTCCACGTGATAGGACTACAAAACCTATACTTTACACCCGCTATGCATGAACGACCTAAACCAAACGTTCTTCAGTTAAGCTGCAGAGGATTACATGCTCAGATTCAGGAACTCACCTGCAGCAATTCTAGTCCTATTTTTAGTGATGGCAATAGGCTGTACTATGCCTCGATTTGCGGTGAGGAACAAGACTATGGAATTTAAACTTAAACCCATCGCTCAAGGAAGTATTCCCGGCCTTGGGGATACCTCATTGACGGCCATAAGACTGACCAGTGTGGATGGACCGCAAATAATTGCTGCTCATGATAACGAGGGTAGACTGGTTCTTTCGCTTTCAAACTTGATCCAAGACACCTCAACTAGCGAATTTAAATCGGTGCTTTCCACAGTGCATCCATTGCCAGAGTTGGCAGGTATTCCCGGCCCGTTACCTGATTGGGATGCGACCATTCTTG
>JAYSRH010000578.1:0-2302 GCA_043721115.1 Fibrobacteria bacterium
CACTAAGGAAGGATTCTTTCCCGGATACCGTTCCGATTTTTTCACCTACGTGGATTTTTTTTCCTTCAAGGGCTTTATTTCCAATTGGCTCATAGCCAATACCACCTTGATCGAAAGACCGGATTCGACCATTTTCAGATTGGATAAAATCAGGTACACGCTGACTCCCGGTTATCGATATGAATTTGACACATGGTTGATCAGCGGGTTGTTGCTGCATGAATGCATCCATACCGTAAGCCGCAATGAAGATAAGGGATCCTTATGGTGGAATTCTTTTCAAATAGGTTTTGGAAGTAAAGGCTCTTACCCTCTCTACCTGGTGGAAAAATATCAGCGCCCGCATTTCAATCTCAAAAATTCCCTAGACGCCCAGATCAATTTTGGGACATTCTTATATGGTAAAGAATCGGTGTGGCTGGCTCAAAACCACAACTACCGCTACGAAGAGTTCAGTTTAATACGCTATCACATGGCTCGCTGGGGCAGATGGGGGTTGTTTTTGGATTTACCTCAACATCTTTGGGTCAATTCCGATCATGAATTCAAACAAAAAATCAGTCCCACCCTAAACTTATTTCTGCTGGGTAAGGTCAATATCGCTTCTATCTTCTATACGCATCATATCTATGACAACAGCACCTACGACAACGAAAGCGGTCTGGGGCTGCTTGGCTTTAAGATTATCTTTTAATACTGGGATTCCCATCCATGAGCTGAAGGAGTTTAACGTGACGTCTCTTTCAAGATTTCTTTTAACTGCCGTAATATCTTCGTTTCTTTCCAACGGTTCAATTTATGCTCAGAGAAACTCCAACGCCAGTGGTCGGGAACGAATACGACCTCTACCGGCAAAGGGGGCTGGTTTTATGCCACCTGGAATTCGGCTGGAGGCAATTGGATCCCGGATATTTCAAGGTATGCCGGCGACCCAAACCATTGGCCTATGGTCCGTACTTTTGGGAAGGATTACTCCGTCAAATGGACCGGTTCCGGTAATATCACCGCGAATACGGGCGAATATACATTTGGCCTGAAATTTGAACTGGCCGGTATTGATCATTTTAAGGACTATGACATGACCAGCTCTTATGAATGCTACATCGTGACCCAATCCAACCGTAAAGACTGGAGCTGGATGACCAAACATATTGGTGTAGTGTACCCCCCGGGATCTTCCGTCGGGTACGACTGCTATAAACAAATCCAGGGTAATTTTATCCAGCTGTGGGCGGTTCGTCAGGGAAATTCCTGGGATGGCCCCGTGAATGTACAGGCGATTGTCAAATACTGGGCGGATAATTCTGGCACCTCTTTAAACTACGACTCATGGTATTACCAGGGCGTGTTCATCTGTGCCGAGACTTTAAGCTCTCAAGGCTGGATTCGCATTGAGAATATTGATATACCCGCCATAGGCATCGCTGGAACGGGAAACTTTATACCCGCTGCCAGTCAGGTGCGGTGGAGTGAAACAGGAAGGCGTGAACGTATTGGATTAGACGGTCGGCGAACGGCACGAAAGCACGTCAAGGTGCATGTACCGCGCATGAGTCTTACTTTGCCTTAAGTCTATCCAGGCTGCGTCCCCGCAAATTTTTTTCTTCGCAGTCCTATTGTGGCTCCACGGCGCTGGCTTGTGGCAAAACTTGGGTTGCTAAATCAGGCCAAGGGGTGTTGGGAGGCGTAAGCTTCGCTGCTTTTTTGTAAAACTCCCGTGCCACCTGCATATTGCCGTCTTCTTCCGCAAATTTTCCCGACCAAAGCAGGGCTAGGTAATTCTGTGCCTTGCGGCTCAGTAAAAACTCCAGAATGGATGCGGCCATGTCTTTGGAGCGCTCAACACGGAAGGCTCTGGCTCGATTGATATACACTTCGTCCGATTCTGCTCCTAGATCAATTGCGGATTGCAGGGGTCCGGCGGCGGCTGCAAGGTCTGGAATCATGGCGAGTGCATTGCCGAGGTCCTCCCAGGCTTTAGCCGAAGTAGGATGCAAATCCGCAATCAGTCGGAAATGATAGGCCGCTTGCAAATAATCCTTGGCGTTCTGTCTGGCCAATCCCAGGAAGGCATGGGCTTCTTCATCGGAGGGATCGAGTGTGGCGATGGCCTGGTAGGCTACGGCGAGTTGGGTTTTGTTATTGAGTTTTTTTGCGGCCTGGAGTTGTCCACGGGCCAAAGGCAAGGACTTGGGATCGGCGGAACGACCTTCGTTATAGGCTATATAGGCTTCTTTCCAGTCATTTTTTTCCACATTGCAATCTCCAATTTGCATCAAGACATCCGCGCGATTGGGCAATG
>JAYSRH010000579.1:0-5762 GCA_043721115.1 Fibrobacteria bacterium
CGGACCAGCTCTCGAATCCGCAAGGCTACGTCCCCTTCTAATACCTTATAACGATATTTAGTGACCCAAACAAAGTGATACTCAATTTTAAACTTTGTATGACTGCCGTATCGATAGTTCATCGGTTAAATTTAGCATCATAGCTGAAAGCTGTTCGCCTGAAAGGCGGGGGTTTAAACCTTTTTTTCGGACGAATTAATCCCTTAAGCTTTCATGGCAATCAGGAAATCTTAAGAGATTGGTTTTTGCTAGAAGCTCTCCGCACTGACACTCGAAATAAGTATGTGCATAGCCTGACCCCACAGTTTTTTGAGAGTAAGTCAGTCGAGCGACTTCTTGATGCGTCGATACAAGCCAAAGATTTAAATGACCATACCTTGGATGAAATATCAGACTATGGAGTAAGCAACTTATTCGCGACTGATTCAACTGCTTCGAACCCGGTTCAATTGCCAAATGCTTGCTGAGAACAGAAATGCCCCAGCCAGAACTGCAAGAGCGAGTTGATGCAGGGTAATGGGCTGCCCGAGGCCTAAGAGCGCAAACCGCAACCCATCGGTGACGGCGCTTATTGGGTTCCACTCGGCCAGCTTCGAAAGCCAGCCCTGCATATGCTTATCCGGTACCAAAACAGTGCTGGTAAAAAGCAATGGCATATTCAATGCTTGAATAAAAATGCCCATAGCTTCTTGCGAGCGGGTTTTGAGGGCAATCCAACAGGAAAGTGAAGAGTAACCGAAGGCAAACAAAATTAATAGCGAAAGTGCGCAAGTGAGGGCCAAAAAATGGGGATGTATCCGTGCACCTAATAGACAGCCCACGCATGCAATAACCATGGCCTGCAGCAAAACTCGGATTGAATCGGAAAGGATTTTTCCGGCAAGAATGGCCCCAGGGGCATTAGAGGCAAGTATTATACGCCGAAGAAACCCGGTTTGTAAATCACGTATCAGACCGGTTCCAGATTGCGAGGCTCCAAATAGTACCGTCATAAAACAGACACCGGGGAGCAGGAAATCCAGGTAACGAGTGGTTACACCGGAATCTTGCAATGTGTACCGGTGGAAAAGAAAACCAAAAAAAACCATCCACATCAGGGGCTGCACAAGGCTGAAGACCAGTATTACGGGCCTTCGAATGATTTTTAGCCACGTTCGTATGCAAATTGCACCAACTATTCTTATAAATAGCATAAGTTCAGATTCCTGCATTTCTTGATGTCCCACCACGGCGATTGCGACCTCTTTTTTTGTCATTACCTCGATCAAGGCCTGCAGCAGCTAAAGGATTGATAGGAATGGCAAGGCCATAGTAAACGCTTTCCATATCAGGGATCCGTCTTTCATAGGCCTCTAACCGAATCCCTATTCTATTAAGTGCGTCGACAAAAATCTGGTCGACGGGACTGTCCACATCCAATGTCAAGAGCACATTGTTTTTGTGGCAAAGGAATGTTCGAATGCCTCCTAGGCTCATTAAAGCATGTCGTATCGTATCAACCTCAACTGGCTCATGAGCCAGTCGACCACGCCAAATGGACGCACCATACTTCTGAACTAATTCCTGCGGGGAACCTTCAGCCTGCATCTGACCGGCCGCCAATAAATGAACATGGGAACACTTTGAGGATGCCTCTTGCATATCATGAAGTGAAACTAAGGCAGCAGCACCCGATTGAAGGCGATCAGTCAGCACGCTCCAAAAAGTTTCCCTCCCCTGTGGATCAAGCGCTTGCGTGGGCTCGTCAAACAGGTAAAGATTGCTATCTGGAAGAAATCCCAAACAAATATGCAGGCGCTGCCGCATTCCACCAGAACAGTGGGCTACGAGCTGCGCCCTGGCTTGAGACAAACCGAATAAAGTGAGCAGACTATTGATTCGATTTAGGGCTAGGTCACCGTGAAGGCCGTAAAGTGTGGCGAAAAGCCGAAGGGTTTGACCCACTGTCATATCCGGGTCCAGCGCCGGTTCTTGGCTCAGAAATGAAATTCTGGGTTTTAAAATTGCATCTTGATTTTCGATTTGATGGGAAATTACTCCCGAGTCCAGAGTCAAGGTGCCGGCAAGAGCATTGAGCAGCGTTGATTTTCCGGATCCATTTGGCCCAATAAGACCGGCCACGCTTCCGGGCATCAACTGCAAATCCACATTTGCCAACGCCCGGACTCCACCTGGGAAGGTTTTGCAAAGTGCCTTGCCTGCGATTAACGGAAGCGGCACCACTACGCGTGAACCAAAGTCCCAACCTTTTCCCCGTTTACGGCAGCTTCTATGCTTTCAGGTTTAAGGCCATTTACCAAACGGAAACTTTTTACCAATCGAGAGGTGCTCAGAATATCCAGCAGGACCTCATCGAATGGCAAAGTCTCAAGATTCATTTTTTTCAATTCGGTAATGGAGATTTCCGGAATCAGCGTTGCCGCCGGATCCTTTTTTGGATCGGCGGTGTACAATCCATCCACATCTTTGACCAAAGTTACCGACTTTACCCCAAAACATTCCCCTAAGATGAAACATCCGGCATCTGTTCGATGCGGGGGAATACGTCCGATCTTCGGAGGATGCTCCCAAATAGAATAAGGTGGCACTCCGTTGAAAATTACACCTGGCGCGGACTGAATAAAAAGTGGCAGCAAGTGCCCAAAGATTTCCGGGGGAATGGCCACGACGCCGTGTTGGGCCAGAAGTGTCCCCAATATGTGTGCGTTGCCCAGGGCATCGGCCATAGCCATCTGGGCTAGGACGCCTGTAGGCAGTCCCAGGTCGAGTCCAATGGCAAAAACGTGTCGACTTCGCATACCGCCGCCCACTCCAAGCACCAGCCTCTCCTTTTTGAGGATTCTACTTAGAGAATCTGCTACAGGATAGAGTGCCTTACGGCCGCAATCGATTAGGGACCTTCCACCAATCTTTACGACATGCACATCCGGGAGCATTCGGACAACGGGTGTTTCGGTCGAAGCCATTACATCTTTATCGATGAGGCTTTCCCGCATCAGTTTGGAAAAAACATGGTATCGGCTATCCGTGCTTGGTATTGTTGAATCTGACATTTTTTTATTCCTTTTTATCCAGCCAAAATTTCAGTGCCTACGTTTTCACCATTGAGCGCACGGGTGAGATTGCCCTTTTCCAATCCATTTATTATCCGGATGGACTTCCTATGGGCAGCATTTTGCATCATTTCGAGAACTGGCGGCTCAACCACCATGTCCTTTAGGTCCATAGCCAGCAGTTCGGAAACTGTAATTTTAGGTATAAACTTGGCGTTCTTATCCTTTTTTGGATCCGCGGTATATAAGCCTTTTTCATCTTTGACATAAATCATGGAACGCGCCCCATATACTTCGCTGATGAGGTATGCGCCTGTATCCGTTCGATGGGGAGGAATACGGCCCACGAGTGGATTTTGTTGCCAGAATGTATACGGCGGCATGCCCATGAAAATCACAGCCCGCCTCTCAGAAAGATAAAGGGGTAATTGTGGAAATTGCGCCGGTTCAATAAACGGAATACCGTGTTTGGCCAGTAGGTAATGCAACATGCGCGCATTTTGCATGCTCACAAAGGTTCCTAGAACACTGAGAACCCCGGTAGGCATGCCCAAATCTATGCCGACACTATAAGCATGGCGGGCACGTGTGCCAGCACCTGTTCCAATAACCATTTTGTGCCTTGGTAGATTTTCCACTATCTCCTCAACAAGGGGAAATACGGCTATTCGGCCCCGGTCCATAAAGCTTTGCCCACCCACTTTGATGACATTGGCCTCAGGCAAGATTTGAATGGAGGGCGGTAGGGACGTCCTTTCCATAATATTGCGATCGGTTAAGTTTCCATCTACCAATGCTGCGCTTAATTGCGCAAGTGTATCTAATTTCATTTACAGTCTCCTAGCGTTTGACCGAACGCGCTCGGTTTCAGGGTTGAATTTTCATTCCCTGCAAAACATAATGCTCTTTGCTTTCCAAATCGAATTGTAACGAACCAAAAAATTCTGTTGCCCACTTTCGAAGCTTATGCAATACCTCTTGCTTTATTGAATCAGGCAATTCCAATCCCGCCAGTCCGGTTTTTCCCTCCCAGGAAATTAAGGATTGTTCAGGAGTTGAGTGGACGCTCCACGTGTCCGCTATACGCGGCTCAAGCTCAATGGCATTGTAAATAGCCATCTCCGACCGCAAGGCTTTGCCGACCCGTTTATCTCCTCTACCCTCATAACCCAATTCGAGTAATAATTGCCGCATTTGCCTGCGGATAATTTCTTTTACGGAAGAATCGTCGCGCTTAATTCCACCAATGATTAGAAAGGCGCCTTCAGGTCGAGCCACTCGTTTCATTTCACTCGCAACATGGCGAGCGTTTACCAGATGTAGGGATCGAGAACCGAAAACAAGGCTTATGCTCCCAGAATCCATCGGCCACTGAGTCTCCCCATCAGAATGCAGCAAAGTGGCTTGTGCTCCTGCCGTGGCGACATGGCTGCGAAATACTTCTAACATGGGTGTAGACACATCAATACCAGAATAATGTACCGCCAAACGCGCCAGCTCCAGACCAATTATCCCAGTACCCACACCGATTTCAAATACCCGGTCATTTGGCTTAAGTCCGGCCATGGTGTACAGGGTGGCCGCTATTTTTGCAGGGGTGCCAAGCGGCAGGCCTGCACGCTTGTCGTATTGTTCAGCCTGGTCGTCAAATCGCATCGAGTGCCGATATTCTTCCCGATTTTAATACCAATGGCTTACTGAAATACATAGCCGTATTTTTCCAGGATTTTTTTTGCTGGATCTGAAAACAGGAAATCAATAAAAGCCATCGCGGATTTTTGATCATTCTCGAGTCCATGCTTGCATACTACTGCACCGTGGGCGATCCGGTTATAAAGTTTTGGATCCACTTCCACCCAATGGCCCCTTCCCTTCATTTCTCCGGAAACAACGACAGATTTTGCAGTGAAGCCCACTTGTACATTCCCGGTTAATATGTATTGATTGATTTGGGCGATGCTTTCGCCTAAAATGATTTTAGACGACACATTTCTAAACAAACCGGATCGGTTTAATGCGTTTACAGCCTCCTTGCCGTATGGCGCCCGACTGGAGTCTGCGATACCGATTTTTAAAACGTCTGAACTGGCGAGAATATTTATTCCCTTAGAAAAATCCAATTCTTTCAAGGACCACATGACTAATTTTCCAAACGCGTAGGGTTTGACATTCGACTTCGCAAGTCCCCAGTGTACAAGTGAATCTGGACTTGACATATCCGCGGAAATGAATACGTCTAAGGGAGCGCCCTGCTTAATCTGCACTACTAGCTTCCCAGATGCTCCGTAAACGGTTTTTATTTGAATTGAAGTTTTTGAAGTAAAAGACGCAGTAAGTTCTTCCATCGGGTACTGCATACTGGCGGCAACGGCAAGTGTTATGTCTCCTTGAGCCTTGGCAAAGAACAGAACCAGAATGGTTGAGAAAACCCCCAAGGACTGGCGGGTTTTGGCAATTGAATACGTGTTGATCATTAAAATCTACCAAGGCAACTAGGAGTATTTACACCGAAATAACATAGTAAAAGACGGGCACGCAGTCCATTTAGTCCGGTTATTTTCTTAGCATTTACTATTATTTACTATTAGAATGAGACCCTATGCCATTGAACCCAACATTGCCAGGGACCTCGTACCCTATTTTTTTTATTTAGGTATCTCTTTCAAAATCAATCGAATAGGTCAATCGAAGGTTGTCCAACTCGCACGA